>CAIUYS010000365.1 GCA_903903365.1 uncultured Methylococcaceae bacterium | reverse complement strand
TCAGATAAAAATAGCTTGATATAACTAAAAAATGGTTTGCGTAATTCAACATTGCCATCCATGGCATCTGGATCCCGGCATTCCCTGCCGGGATGACGAATTGTGTAGATACCTATGCTTTGAAAGAGGGGAACGGAATAGTTACCTTTAAACCGGCATTAATCGTGATTTATTTTTAACGAGAGCCAATTCCTAACCCGAGTGTTATTTTTATAGTGTTCCCGAGAAAATTATTGTAATGAAAATCCGTACTCTCTTTGCCTCTTCATTGTTATTGCTAGCCGTTGTTGGTAACGCCTATGCTACCACTTACAAGTTGCCGGAAATTAGCGGCGACAGGGTTGTCGCCTCGTCCACCGGCGACACTGTCACGTTAACCGTTGAGCATGATCAAACCCTACTGGATGTAGCCAGACGTTTTAATCTGGGACAAACAGAAATAGTCACTTTAAATCCTGGTATTGATCGCTGGCTGGTAAAAAAAGGGACTGTCGTCCGCTTGCCTAATCGTCGCATTTTACCGGATAGCCCTCATGAAGGCCTTACCTTAAATATCTCAGAATATCGCATGTATTATTACCCTGCGGATCAACCCGGTACGGTAAAATCTTTCGCGCATGGCGTCGGCAGACAAGATTGGCAAACGCCATTGGGCAGAACCACTGTTATCAAAAAAGTAAAAGACCCTGCTTGGCATCCGCCCGAATCAATCAGACGTGAACATGCTGCCAATGGCGATCCTTTACCGGCTATCGTCCCGCCCGGCCCCAATAATCCCTTGGGCGCTTACGCATTGTATTTGAATCTTCCCGGGGATTATCGAATACACGGTACCGATATTGATAAAATTTTTGGTATCGGCATGCAAATAACGCATGGTTGTGTACGTATGTATCCAGAAGACATTGAGGCGTTATACCGTTCTGTCCCCGTTGGCGCATCGGTTTATATAGTCAAGCAACCGGTAAAAGTTGGCTGGTTAAACAATACGCTTTATGTTGAAGCTCATCCTGATTTGGAAGGCGAAGAAAAGACCCAGGATCAACGCTATGCCATAGCTTTAGAGCTTATTCAAAAAGCCAACAAAGGCGAATTGCCCGAGTTTGATCAGGTAGCCTTAAATAAGGCGCTTAAAGATCTGGATGGAACTCCCGTTCCGCTTTATGAAAGATTGCCACCGTTGGAAGAAGAAATACCAGCGTTTGAGCCAGAACCTGTGCCTGTTGTTAAAGTCACAAAACCGACTCCTGTCGTTGTCGCTAAAAGTAAAAAACCAGGGGTTGCAACTGCGGTAATCAAAAGTTCAAAATCAGTACCGGCAACTGCCGATAAAAACAGCAAACCCGTTACGGTAACTGCTGGCACGTCGAAAAAATCAGTACCCGTCACTGCCGCCAAAAACAGTAAACCGGTTATCGTACCTGCTGGAAAGTCAAAAACACCCGTACCCGTCACTGCCAGTAAAAACAGCAAACCCGTCATCGTACCGGCCAGCAAGTCGAAACAAGCAGCACCGGTAACACCCACTAAAAGTAAAAAACAAGAAACCAAGGGTAAAACCCAAAGCGAAAATTCTACCAATGGTTACTATCGCGGGACTTAATTAAAAAATTTGGACTACCCACATTAGTCAGGACATAAATACCATAAGACCTGGCAGGTTTATAAAACTTGCCAAGTCTGTCTTATAGCCAAAATCTGTAAATCCCCGCCTGTTTGTCAATTTTCGGCATGATTTACTCATTTTCTGTTTTTACAGATAAAGTCAAAATAAAGTCGGTTTCAATTTCCAGTTCTGAAGCAACGCTTAAAGCCTCTAAAACACTTTCGTTGGCTCGCCAGGCAAAAGGTGTCATTTGTAAAATTGCCATTCTTTGCTCGGGGTTCGGGGTAATTTTGTAACTGATCCGCTGTGTAGTTAAGTGCTCAAAACCCTGAGGCACTTCATTTTCTGAGGCATGTTCTTTTGCCTCGGCATAGATTAATTCCTTTAATTGCCATAGATGACGAGTGCCCGGCGTGACAGTCAGCAAATACCCGGAAGGCTTTAACACCCGCTTAAGCTCGTCACTATCCGAGGGCGCAAACACTCTGAGTACAACATCAAAAAACTGGTCTGCATAAGGCAACCGGTTTGAGCTGGCAACGACAAACTGTGCTTCGGGTTGTTTTTTAGCGGCGGCGGCTATGGCAAATTTGGCAATATCAATACCCTGCAAAGCTATCTGTTCACTGTGCTTGCAAAAGCCGGCTATTTTTCGGCTGTAATAGCCTTCACCACAACCCAAGTCCAAAAACTGTATGCCCTGCCCTTTTGTATTGACGGCATCAATCATCATCGCCACTGCCTTGGCCATCGGCTCATAAAACCCGGCTTCTAAAAATAAACGCCGGGCTATCATCATTAGCTTGCTATCACCCGGCTCTTTGGAATGTTTATCCTGAACAGGTAATAGATTTAAATAACCGGCTTTGGCCACATCAAAACTATGTTGATGCAGACAGGCATAATTTTTACCTGATGATTGCAGTTGCAGTGGTTCTCTACAAACGGGACAGATATACAGACTATTCGACGCGGTTACTAATGGTTGCACAGGCAAAAAATTTCAGTAGTTGATCAATGGATGGGAGGACAAAATTTAAAAGATTATAGCGACCTTCGTTGATTAAGCGACATTATTTTCTGTAGGGCGTGCCCGTGCTCGCCGTGAAAATTAAGGCGCGCACGGTCCGCCCTACCTACCTACCTACTTAATTCAGGGCTAAAAACGCTAACGACCAGTGCGTGCAGAACGCTTTAACACATCCCAGACTGACCGGACATTTGACTCGGGTTCGGACAACAACAACGTGAGCGCAATTTCTTCAAGGGCGGCAAGCAGGCAGATCACTGCGGCCAATCGAAACGGCCAGACCGGACCACCCAGAAACAACACATACAAGGTAAGCCCCATGGAAGCGGCTGCAATTTTTACACCCCATGTATGATAACTGGTAAAGCGCCCAAACTTGCTAAAACCTGCGAAAGCTGGCAATAAACAACTGGCGACAATCAGGCCGACAAAAATCAGTTCTCTATAAACAACGTCTGGCCATAACCACCAGCAACCGATAGCGATGGTTAAATAAATGATGACATCCGCCCAACTATCCAGAGTAGCGCCAAACGGAGATACCTGTCCGGTCAAACGGGCAGCCAGACCGTCCAACAAATCGGTCAAAAAAGCGACCGCCAACAAAATCATAAAAGCAATGCCATAGCCATGCCATGCCAGCCATAACAAAACCGGAGCCGCTATAAATCGAAACCCTGTCAGCATATTGGGCAAGGTTAACCTGGACTGTTCGGTGTGCTGTTGACTGTTCATAAGGCAAATGAGGCGGCGAGTGGCGCATGGTCTGAAAGCAAGTCCCAGGGTGAATGAGCCAAGCGCTCACACGACACCGGAATCAGGCCACGATAATAAATACGATCCATCTGCAAAAAAGGTAACCAGACGGGAAATGTTCGCGCATGGCGGCCATGCGTTTGTAAAAAAACCTCCTTCAAATCCAGATGATCATGAAAAAGTCGGCCGGCGTGTCCCATCCAGTCGTTAAAATCGCCGGCAACAATCAAGGGTGCATCATGGGGCACATGACTATCAATACGATCACACAATTTGCCTATTTGCTGGCGACGCTCTTTACCCATCAAGCCAAAATGAATACAAACGATATGCACGTCCTGATCACTTTCAGACTGTCGGATAATGCCATGCAAAAGGCTGCGACTGGCCCAGGGAAAAGGCGAGACGTTAATGTTCTCCCAGCTTTGAAAAGGGTATTTGCTTAAAATGGCATTACCATGATGGCCGGCATTATAAATCGCATTTTTTCCGTAAGCGAAATGCGGCCAAACACCTTCGGCAATAAACTCAATGTGTGATTGATCAGGCCAATGTTCCACATTTTTTTTATGGCGGTGATGCTCGCCTTGCATCTCTTGCAAAAACAACAAATCGGCATCCGCCGCTATCAATGCTTCCTTGATTTGGTGCAATACAAAGCGCCGGTTACCGACGTTAAAACCTTTATGGATATTGTAAGTTAATACCCGCAAGCCTTTTTTTTTCATAACTTCCCTGACATCCTGTAAAGTGATCAGCCTTTCTGAGTTAATGAGGCTGATTGCGAATATTTAATCGGTAAAGCACCGGCGAAACAAATTCCTCACACATAAAAAAAAGCACGGCAATAAGTGCAATGTCAGTAAGGTTGAGTGCTAACGGCTCTTTTAGCAGATATAAAGGCAACAATGATTCCAGTACCGTATCAAGACCTCTCACCCGACTACTTTCAACATTGCCTAAACGCCGCTTAATAAAGCTGGCCAATACGTCCCCTATCATCGTCAGCGCACCAAACAATAGCCCCGTTACCGGTTGCAACCCCAATAAAATCGCCCCCGCTACACAAAAAACAAGTGCTGAAAAAAAACCTCGCCAGGTTTTATTGTTGCCAAATAATCGATAGCCATCACCTAAAACAAGTCCATTATCTATCGGCCTTGCCAACCGGTTGCCCAGCAATTTAGTGATAATCACCGGCGCACCATTGGCTGCAATAAGCAGTACAAAAGCTTGAAAAATGCAATACCAACACAACGACAGCAAAATCATGACTAACTATCTCCTTTTAATAAGCTAAAAACAAGGGATATTGATAAATTAAACAATGAGCGAATATCAAAGTTAGGAACCTGCACAAAACAACTTGGGTATAAAATTTCATCACCTCAAAAACCAACCCTAAAAAGTGGCTAAAAAATTGCAACAACGACTGGAGCAACACTTTTTTTTTTGCTAGTGCCTTATCAAGCTAATCCTGCGGTAAACAGATTGATTATAACTAAAATAACCCTTACAACCGCTTAATAAATAGTTTGGTAACCGTTAATTTTTTTATGAATGACCAACAACTGCAAATGTCATTTTATGACTTGAACATAATGGATGGCTAATATAAACTCAAGATACGCCCTGCCATTATAAAAACAAGCTTCATTAACAAGGGCGGTTTTTTCTATCAGAGGAGGTTCTATGTCTAATCTTGAAAATAATTCCCGCCGTCGTTTCCTGACCCAATCCGGCTTGGGCTTGGTTGCTTTTGCTGCCATGCCTGGTCTTTTGCGGGCCATGGAAAATAGCGAAGGTATGCATGGCATGCCGAAATTAACCCCTAACAAGGCTTCACCCAATTTTAAACCGGATGTCGAATTTGATCTGTTTTGCCAATCAGGTTCGGTATCAATTTTACCCGGGCAACAAACACAGGTACAACAATACACCGCCGTGTTAAAAACAGGGCCGAAAGAGACGCTCATAAATATAGCCGGATCTTATCTGGGGCCGTTAATCAATTTACAAAAAGGCCAGAAAGTGCGCATTAATTTGCACAACAAACTGACCGAACCTACCGTTACCCACTGGCATGGCTTGCATGTCCCCGCTAACATGGACGGGCATCCGCAGTACACTATCGATCCCGGCCAAACCTTGGTTTATGAGTTTGAAGTACTCAATCGGGCCGGTATGAATATCTACCATCCACACCCGCATGAACTCACTGCCAAACAGGTTTATCATGGCCTGGCAGGTGCTTTATTTGTTCATGATGAAGAAGAGGCAAAACTGGAATTACCCGCCGGTGAATTCGAAATCCCGATTGTTATTCAGGATCGTCTTTTCGACGGACAAAATCAACTCATTTATGCCCGTAACATGCATGATCGTATGGTTGGTTTTTATGGCGATCACATATTAGTCAACGGCCGTCCCAATTTTCAGATGGATGTTGCCAGTCGCGCTTACCGGCTACGCGTTTTAAACGGCTCAACAGCCCGCATTTACAAACTGGGTTGGGATGACGGCACACCGATCACCGTAATCGGTGTCGATGGCGGCTTGCTGGAACAACCGCAAGTCAAACCCTACGTCATGCTGGCACCCGGTGAACGTTTAGATGTTTGGGCGGATTTTAGTGGTCGCAACGAAGGCTCGCAGTTAGTCATGCGCAGCCTGGCTTTTTCCGGCGTATTACCTAAAATGGCTCAGCGCATGGGTGGAATGATGCATGCCAACGCTTTGCCGGTAGGTAGTGATTATCCCATTTTTACAGCACGCGTCACCAAAAAAGTCAGCGACAGCCCTAAACTGCCCTCACAATTATCAAAAATCAACTGGCATCCCATCAGTGCAACCGCTAATCCTGATAAACCGGTTCCCATCGCTATTTCCGAAGGCCCGATGGCCATGTTGCTAAATGGGCGCCCTTACAAGTTTAACGACACTCAAGACATTGAGCGCATCAAGGTAAATACTATCCAACTCATGGAAATTTTCCATGCGCACGGTGGCGGTCACGATAAACCAGCCGCAGCGTCCACTGAAGATCATGGCGCAGAAAAGCACAGCGGCGGCATGGGCATGATGGGAGGCATGAAGCATGGTGATGATGACCAGAAAGGCGGCCAAAGCATGATGGGCATGGGCCATCGAGGTGGCGGCATGGGTATGATGGGCGGCATGAAACATGGCGATGACGACCAGAAAGGCAGTCAAAGCATGGGTGGCATGGGTGGTGGTATGGGCGGTATGGGCATGATGATGTCCATGGCGCATCCCATTCATTTACACGGCCAACAGTTTCAAATTGTCAGCCGCACGGTCAGTGCAGATAATAAAGCAGACTACGCCACCGTGAGTGACGGCTTTATTGAAAATGGTCTCAAAGACGTCGTACTGGTGATGCCTGGCGAGAACGTTCGCATCATAAAACCTTTCCAGGATTTTAAAGGCTTGTTTATGTACCATTGCCATAATCTTGAGCATGAAGACATGGGCATGATGCGTGACTTTTTGGTTGAATAACTGGGTGATTCTTTAATCAAGTAAACAAAAAACGGGTGCCTATAGCACCCGTTTTTATTTTCAACATATAACGATCCCTGTTCGGCCAACACCTTACTTCAACGGGATTGTCTATTTACCTATTAAGGCATCACATCAGCGGCAGAATCTGGTCAAGAACCTTGCCATTAGTGACCAGAACCTGTTTGGGGAAAAGACCTTCATTGCCTTTAAAATCGGTCACCGTAGCGCCCGCTTCCCGAGCTATTAAAGCCCCCGCTGCAACGTCATACAGATTTAATTCCTGCTCCCAAAAAGCATCAATCTGTCCATCTGCAACCAAACATAAATCTACAGCGGCCGAGCCAAAACGCCGCTGCCCCGTCGTGTTTTGAGCGATTCTTCCAAAGCGTTCCAGGTTATTGTCTGTCAAGTAAGAACGCAGACAGGCAAAACCGGTACCAATCATTGCATCGGCCAGATCACTTTCTGAAGAAACAGTGATTGGCTGACCATTTTTAAAAGCACCCTTACCCTTTTCTGCACAATAGTAATCATCTAAAGCCGGAGCATAAACCGCCCCCATCATCAGCTCTTGATCAATTTCCAGCGCAACACTGACACCCCAAAAATATTGCCCTCTTGAAAATGAATGCGTGCCGTCGATAGGATCAACTATCCACCGATTGGTTTGGTTAGCGCTTTGCCCGCTCTCTTCTCCCCAAAAACCATATTCAGGGTACTTCGTAGTCAGGGTTTCTTTTAAAAAAGCCTCAACAGCAACATCCGCCGCAGTAACAAAATCTCGCGGACTTTTTTTGTTAACTTCAACATTTTTTAAGTCTTTAAAATAAGTCATTGCAATGGCTCCTGCTTCACGGACCACTTCTTCAAGTACAGCAAGCGAAATCGACATCTGGGGGTAACCTTATCAATCAAAAAAGGTTGATTATACGGCAAGAAAGTTGAGTCGTTGAAAAATGACTATCGTCAAAAGCCAAATTAACCAAATGATCCGTAGAATCATTCATCAAATAATTGTAGGCCGGAATAAGACTTTTCGAGCGTAAGCGAGAACAAGCGTTTCCGGCCTACCAGGCTTCGCTCACGCACAATTAACCATATTCGTTAGGCTTGATTGTAATTTATTAGTGAACCTTTATAGGATGTGCGGACGAAGGAGGCGCATCAATCACAAACGATGCGCTTCGTTCCTCAGCACATCCTATGCGTAGCGAACTTATGGCCTTATTCAAGGTAACATATTGTTATTACAGTATAATATTCCTTGTGCAACATAATTGTAAAAATACAATATCTTTAAATTTCAATAAAGTACATTCGCAAAGAGAGAATAATGTAGTATATGATTATGTGACTGCAAGAATAACTTGATCCCATCTTTAAAAACAACCATCAGATACCAATCTATCTAATAAATAGCATGAATCATTTAAAGTTAAATAAATCCGATTATTACATCATTGTGCCTTTTATTAGTGTTTTGATTTTAATTGCTGTATTAATGGCATTAATTCAATTAAATTATTTTGACTCACAAAAACTTCAATCCAAAGATCAATTAATATCGGTTGTTGCAACTTCAGCCATATCGCCTGACTCATCTATTGAGATCGGTGCTTACATCGATAATATTTATAACCTTTCAATTAGTAATAAAACATTTGATGCTAATGGTTGGGTTTGGGTTACATGGCCACAAAAAATAGAAGACTTTTTTCAAGCTCGGAAACTAACGCCTGATAAATGGTTAAATTTTGCTAACGAGATTGATAATTGGGACTTCAAATTGGAGCAGTTTCATGATGCCCCTATCAAACTTAAAAATGGCCATTATCGTCAAGGCTTTAAGTTCTCAGGTCATTTTTATATAAGTGACATCTCCTTTTATAAATTTCCATTCGAGACTTTAAAAATACCTCTTATATTTGAATTGACCGACTTGAGTGAAATCAAAACAGACAAAAGCATTCATGATTTATACTTGATACCAAACCAATCCGCATCGGGTGTCGG
>CAIUYS010000364.1 GCA_903903365.1 uncultured Methylococcaceae bacterium | reverse complement strand
TTGTAGCGGGAACTTACCTGTTTATTCGCTATATCGTATTTGCACTGTTTAACCGACTAACCGTTCATCGCGGCGTATTTCATTCCATTTTGGCGGCGGTATTTTTTGCGTTGTTAATGACTTGTATCAGCTATCATTTTATGCACTGGAGTGTTTTACACGCGTGGTTAAACGGGCTTTTTATTGCCTTGGGTTTTATCGTGCATTTGCTGCTAGATGAACTCTTTAGCGTTGATTTATCTAATGCCAGAATGAAGAAATCGTTTGGCACCGCTTTAAAACTATTTAGCCACAGCAATATAACCGCCTCGGCAATAATGACCCTTTTAACCCTGATGCTTTACTGGGTGGCGCCATCACCGGTGCTCTTGGTTAAAGTCTGGAAAGGGGCGCAATGGAACAATTATTTAACACCGGTAAGATATTTAAAATGATACAGGTCGTAATTTATAAGGCTCTTCTGACTTTGGCGTGATCAATAAAATTTATAAAAAACAATATGATAGACCTATTAATCACTTGGCAGATTCTAAAATAATAACCATTTTTTCGTTTTTGAAATCTTTCTAACCAATTGTTTTATGTACGAATTAATAAATACCTCCCCTTGGTATAGCATTTTGGTGCTAAAAAAAGGTTACAGTGCAATCATAACTTCAATTAAAGTAAATGCTATTTGCTTGTTCATATCAAAGATGCCAATATTACAAGCCTAAAGTAACGTTACTGAAATAACTGCCGCCAGGATTGTCTGCCTGATGTCGAGTTTCCACCACCGCTATTTTCTGTAGTCACTTCCAACTCAGCTTCTTGAGTGCCGCTAGTGTACTTATACTCCAGTTGGCCATTTCGGATTACCCCAGGCGTTTTCACCCCCCCCACCGTTGATTGTTTGCCTGATGGAGCTATATATTGAGCATTAACCAAGATCAAATCGTGGTCATTAATAACACCGTCGCCATTAATGTCCCAGGGCGCACCGCCAGTTGTTGCAGATAGACGTTTGCCGGTTACCCCATCCAATTCCATAAGCCAACTGGTTACACCTGATCCCGTGCCGCAAATATCAACAGTACTCAGCGGAGGAATGGGGATCAATGTGACAAAAATAATCCGGCCATTGCTTAACAGGGGTGCGCTGACTACGCGTTCACCATTGCTGGTTGTTGCTGATGGTTCAAGTAAGTCCATATACCACCCTTTTTGGGTTGGATAATTAACCGTATTATCAGAGGTTGCCCTAAGATTAAAACTGCCACTGATCACCTCGGCAATAATGCTTTGTTGTTGTAAGTTGTTCCTGCTGACTACTGCGTTATTATCCCAAATACCATAGAAAGACTGTGTTTGAGCGCCGGTGACAATATTATCAATGACATCTTCAAAATATTTACCGGTGCCAAAATAGACCATGACGCCTGGCGGTGTAACCGTTTGTAACGATCCGACATTACCTACTTGCGGTTTGGCCGTGATTGGTTGTCGTGTGTTATTGCAATTTCCGGCATCTGTACACGCCACAAAAAGAGGCTCAGGGGCAGAGGGTGAACCATAGGCGATTTTCCAGTTGCCGGGATTGCTTGAACTAACATCAAACTTCCATAGGTTACCTAATAAATCCCCCGCATAAATAGCATCTACCTTTTTGTCATTATCCTTATCTACTGCGATTGGGGTCGATAACCCGTTGGGTGTACTTGAGTTTCCGGCCAGTGTATCGATAGCCTTGATCAATTGGCCGGTCTGAATGTTGATGATATAAAGAACCGCCAAATTATTATCACTGGCGTAACCGTTGGCGACAATTGCAACCCACGTGCCATCTTGCATTCTGGCAATGGTCGGCTGTGATAGGGTGTAACCCAGATTTCTCTCAAAACCTCTGCTTGTTGTAGTATCTGTCGTCCTATCTGCGTCGAAAGGGCTATAGGCGTCACTGATTTCCCACAATACATTACTGCTAACAAAGCTGCCGGGGTTTGTGACATCCAGTGCAAAAACAGCATGACCGCCTGCTCCGGTTGAGCCCAACAACACGGTATGCCATGCGCCATTAAAGTAAGCATCGCCTGCACGAGGCGATCCATCGACCGAATAAACATGGGTAGTGTTATAACCCGGGGCGGATAGGCTGTTTAACTGGGTGTAAACCGCGTTGGGAACATAAGCCAAAATTTCTTTGCCCGCATCCGCACCCGTGATATTGGCATCAAAACCATGTAGCATGCCATCGTTTGCACCGACATAAACCATTTTCCGTCGCGCTGTATTCGCAGTTACAAAGGCTTTATAATTTGATCCTTCGGGCAATACGTCATAACCGAAATCGTCAGCACCCACAAAAATAGGATCGGAGTTCACAATATCACCTAAAACCCAAGGATCAGGGGAAACGGTTGCACTGGTTAGGTTGTCGAGATGGGTACGATTCCTAAAAATCAGGTCTGTGCCCGTCCTGACGGAGTCAGTGTCAGTACGGGCAGGATTTTTCTGTTCATGACTCCAGTCGCCGCGTATATAGTTTAAACGCCATACGCCCGAGTCTGTCGAGCTGTTACAATCGGCTATGCCTAGTGTTGTTTTCTGCGTGGCTGATAAGCCGCCACTGCTATCACAGGTAAAAGTAGCCCCTTGCTGGGTGGTGGTGTTGTAGGTGAAGATATTGCGAGTGCCGAACGCAGGAATAAGCCCGGCAGCATCCCAGACTTTGGCACCGATGCTGCCAGCATCCAATATGCCATTGCTGTTAGTATCTTCACCTGAATCCAGTATGCCGTTACTATTGACATCTTCACTTGCGCCAAGAGAAAAGGCCGAAAAACTACCGGTCCAGTCGGCACTGTCAAACCTGGCTTGATAAATGACGGAGCCATTTTCCAATTTTGACGAGTTTGCAGCGACCGAAGATGATGAACCTACCTGGCTGGATATGTCAAAAACGGCCTCATCAAGTGCTGCCGCCAAGGATTTGGAATCCCCGGCAAAATAAAACTTCCCTCCCCCCACTGTTGCCGCATCGCTTAATACCGATTGTGTTTGAAGATGGGGGTCGGCCAAGCCGATGGCGTAAGTAACTACATTGTTTTTGACATGGATTTGGGCTTTTTTGGCGGCGCCTAAAGTGGGACGCAAATCCATTTCGTATAAAGCTTGAGCCACATCGTCGAGATAATCGCTACCACCTGTTTCATAAATACGTCCGGCTTTGGTGCCGTTTTTACAGTATTTGTTGCCCCATTTAGGAGCGTAAAAAGTACCAGGACATGCTGTATCGGTGGAATTAAGAGCGACGCCATTTGCCCCGGGAAGTTGGATGTTGTTCGGTGTCGAATCGCATAAGCTTTTTGTTGCGCAATCACCGGTGTAATCCCGCAGTAAAGGACTGATTTCCCGATCACCATTAGGAAGTCCATCGCTTATCAGTATCACGAAGCTTTTTTGGCAGTAGCCTAAAATGGGTGCTAGCAATGGACTGATTCCTGTGGAATTGCGGATGGAGTGGCTTGTTGTGCCATTGGCTTTACTAAAAACACTGGTTACACTTGCTGCCGTATTAGTGGTCGATGGATGAAGCATGAGATTGCCGGTTTCGCCGGTGGCAAAATATTTGCCGATGTCGCTTAGGGTTGTTGCAAGGGGTGTAGAGTCGCTGGTTGGGATGTTGGCAACCTGGCTTTGTAGCGTCGTCGATTGAGCAGAATCAAGATCCTTGATTTCAGATAGCAAGGAGCCGCCATCGGAGCCGTTATATCTGGACAACCCCATTCTTACGGTTACGTTGCCGGTGGAACCGGGTGTTAACGTTGTAATCAGATCTTTGGCGGCTTGTTTGGCAAGTGCAGTACGTGTAGTCGTGGTTGTGGCGGAGATTGAGGTTGACAAACTTCCGGGTGTGAAGACGCCCTTGCTGAAATACCAGTTTAGTTGCTGGCCTGTGTAGGGGCCACCAGCCAATGTGGAGCCATTATAATAAGCTACGTCGTAACTTTTGCTTTTATCGAAACATTTGTTTTTACTAAAACTAGTCTGGCTAGTACTGGAACAGGAGGTGCTACTTGCACAAAATCGAGGTACTCCTGAAGACGTTACGATCATAGGAACGGGTGGAGTTACACCACCAGAAATCGGTTTGTTACAGGTATAATCGGAGCTCGAAGGCGAAGGCGCGCCAGCGGGGGAAGAGGCGGTGCTGGTAGTCGTAACAGGGTCACCCATTGAACCGGAGCTATCCAGCATTAACATAATATTGGGCTTGGCCGCAGAAATGCCGACATAGAGCGGCACTTGCGCGGGCGTAATGGCCTGGGCGGAATTGAATCCGCCATAGATAAAAAGCCCCCAAACAATAATGAGATGCAGGATAATGGGTTGACCAAAAGTTTTCATAAGTTCACCTCAACTAATTTGGATTATCTGGCGTCCATAAATAAATGCAACCTTATTGCTGCCTGGGCACCAGGCAGCTTGGGTCGTTCTTGCTATTGACATATTTTATAAATAGATTGCAGGGTAACCACCGCATTATCAGTGGCGCCAGTACCGCGAGCGATAATCCGATATCAGTTAACGGGAGGGTTAGCTTGTCCGAATTCTAAACTATTTAGGGTATTGGGGCACGTCGATTGGGTGTTTTTATGTCCGCCCCCTTTAAATAATCAACTCCTACTTTTGATGTTGTCAGAGGCGGGCAAAAAAGCCTGCCCACCCTACCCTGCAAAACCAGGCTTTACCAACAATCGACGGCGGTGATACCTGATGCCGCACTAGTCACTCCTTTAACGCCAGTATGGGTCAATGTTAACGTGCCGCATTTATCAGTTGACTGAGTTCCGGTACGTGACGAACTTAAGGTATAGCTACTGGCAGTCACTGCGCTAATGGTCACTGTGTAAAATTTAGCGGTCTCCGTCGGGATTGTATAAATAGAAGGCGTTCCTGTGTCATTTATTCCTGTTCCACAAGTAGATGCGCCACCAGCTCCACCTGCGTCACAATAACTATTGGTTTCCGTAAAGTGACGTTCCATAGCATTAGCCAAACCCAACAAAACCCCCTTTGCATCCGCTCGCCGTGACTTCATCACACTATCCTGATAACCGGGATAAGCAATGCTGGCCAAAATACCCACGATAGCGATGGTAATCATTAGCTCAATTAAAGTAAATGCTTTTTGTTTGTTCATTTCAAAGGTGCCAAAATCAAAAAATTAACGTAAGCGGGGGACAGATAACATCCCTTAAAAGAATGTTATTTGTAAAATATTCCCGCTTCAAATTGCACGCCTAAAGTAACGTTACTGAAATAACTGCCGCCAGGATTGTCTGCCTGATGTCGAACTTCCTCCTCCTCCTCCTCCGCCCCCGCCTTTTTCTGTAGTCACTTCCATCCCAGCTTCTTGAGTGCCGCTGGTGTACTTATACTCCAATTGGCCATTGCTGATTACCCCCGGCGTTTTCACACCACCCACCGTGGATTGTTTGCCTGATGGCGCTATAGATTGACCATTAACGGTGATCAAATCACCAGCATTGATCATGCCATCGCCATTAATATCCCAATGTGCGCCACCACCTGCGGTTGTGCCCGTTATTGCATCAAATTCCATAAGCCAACTGGTTACACCTGATCCTGTGCCGCAAATATCAATATTACTGTCCGGAGGATTTGGGATCAATGTGACAAAAATAATCCTGCCATTGCGTAACAGGGGGGCGCTTACTACGCGCTCGCCCTTGTTGGTTGTTGCTGATAGTTCAAGTAAATCCATATACCACCCTTTTTTGGTTGCATAATCAACCGTATTAGCAGAGGTTGCCCTAAGATTAAAACTTAAGGTTATCTCGGCGATAATGCTTTGTTGTTGCAAGCTGCTCCTGCTGACCACAGCATTATTATCCCATATACCGTAGAAAGTCTGTGTTTGCGCGTTGGTGACATTATTATCAACCTCTTCAAAATATTTTCCTGTGCCAAAATAGACCATGACGCCACTCGGTGAGCCGCTAACATTTTGCAAGGAGCCAACATTGCCTACTTGTGGTTTGGCTGTGATCGGTTGTCGAGTGCTGTTGCAATTACTGGAATCTATGCAAGCCACAAAAAGAGGCTCGGGAGCGGAGGCTGAACCATAGGCGATTTTCCAGTCGCCGGGATTGCTTGAACTTACATCAAACTTCCATAGATTACCCAATAAATCGCCAGCATAAATAGCATCTACCCTTTTGTCATTGTCCTTATCCACTGCGAAGGGGGTCGATAACCCGTTGGGTGTAGTTGAGTTTCCAGCCAAGGTATCGAAAGCCCTTATCAATTGGCCGGTCTTAATGTTGATAATATAAAGAACCGCCAAATTATTATCACTGGCGTAACCGTTGGCGACTATTGCAACCCACGTGCCGTCTTGCATTCTGGCTATGGTCGGCTGTGATAGGGTGTAACCCAGATTTCTCTCAAAACCTCTGATTGTTGTAGTATCTGTCGTCCTATCTGCATCGAAAGGGCTATAGGCGTCACTGATTTCCCACAATACATTACTGCTAACAAAGCTGTCGGGATTTGTAACATCAAGTGCAAAAACAGCATGACCGCCTGACCCGGTTGAGCCCAGCAGCACGGTATGCCATGCGCCATCAAAGTAAGCATCGCCAACATGAGGTGATCCATCGACAGAATAAACGTGGCTATAGACGGGGTCCGCATTAAGTGACAGGTCAGGTGATAGGCTACGTAATTGGCTGTAAACTGCGTTGGGAATATAGGCAAGAATTTCTTTGCCCGCATCCGCACCCGTGCTATTGGCATCAAAACCATGAAGCATGCCGTCGTTTGCACCAACATAAACCATTTTCCGCCGTGCAACATTCGCAGTTACAAAGGCTTTATAGCTGGATCCTTCGGGCAATACGTCATAACCGAAATCGTCAGAACCCACAAAAACAGGATCGGAGTTTACAATATCGCCTAAAACCCAAGGATCAGGGAGAACGGCTGCACTGGTTAGCTTGTCGAGACGGGTACGGTTCCTAAAAATCAAGTCTGTGTCTGTGCCCGTCCTGATTGCGTCAGTGTCTGTACGTGCAGTATTTTTCTTTTCATGACTCCAGTCGCCGCGTAAATAGTTTAAACGCCATACGCCTTTGTCTGTCGAGCTATTACAATCGGCTATGCCTAGTGTTGTTTTCT
>CAIUYS010000363.1 GCA_903903365.1 uncultured Methylococcaceae bacterium | reverse complement strand
TATCGCTAACCCGACAGGGCTATTGCCAGGTTTAAGGTGATAGCCAAGAGATGGGTAGAGCAGCGCGAAACCCATCGCTTAAGGAATCCATTATGATGGGTTTCGGCTATCGCCTCTACCCATCCTACATGCTAAAAACGTCCAAGCCGTCATCCCGGCATGGACTGCCGGGATCCAGTTGCCATGGATGGCAATTACAAAGCAAACAATTGATTGATTTAAACACTTGAAGGCTTCAATAACTTTCAACCCCCTTACGCCTCAGTTCCCATCGTTGTGTTTAATGTTGTTGCTCTGTTAATAGCATTGACAAGGCTTTTAGTGTTTTCATGCAGGCTGTAAAATCAAAATCATCCTTGCCGTAAACCATGTCTCGATAAAATTTTGCAAAGTTTTGGGCGTAATCAGGATCTGACTCAAGCCCCTCTATTGCGCGTACAGTTTCGGCTAAAGGGTTGTCGCGGTAAGCAGGAAATTGATGCCCAAAGGTTTCGGCATCTTCTTGCATAATAGCCAAAAACAGGGCTTTTATTTCAGTAGCCTCATAATGTTCACGAATAACATGAAGATCATAAATATGACGGATGATCGTTGGATCACGTAAGATCTGTGCGCCCATCAATTCGGCACCGGCACGCCGGGTTAAGGCAACAAACTTCTCGGCGGCTGTTTCACTGATGGCTATACAGTTAATAACGGGCACTTCTGCGGGTCTTTTAAAAGCCTCTGCAATAAAAGAACTGACCGATTTCTCAACTGACGCCAGGCGCAAAGGCCGTGTGGCCAGCTCTATTTGAATTTCTGGTCGCAAAGCGCCATTACCGGTGGTAATAGGCTCATAAGGCAAACGAAAAACGGTATAACGACTTTGATTACGCGATTCACGATAGTGAGTATTGTCTGGATCAAATTTAAAGCCGGCCTCAAGTAAGGCTTGAGTGACTTTTTCGCGTAGCTGCCGAAACGCTAAACGCGGGGGTTGTGGCTCGTTTGCAACGACTTTAAAATCAATATCTTCAGACATGCGGTGAATTAACCGATGTGCACGCCCCAAGGCTGTACCGCCGCCAAATACCAATTTAAACGGCGACGTATCAATAACCGTAATGGCGGCAAGCGCTTTAACAACATACCAATCTTTTTCTACCAAAGCGGGACTGGGTAAATCGTAAAAATCTTGAACTTCCAATAATTCTTGAAGCGTCGGTTTATCGGTCAAGAATAAGCTCCGATTTTCCGTAATGCAGTTGCCTTGAAAATCGGCCTCTTACGCGTAAAACCGGATTAACCGGCACTTGTGTCGAGTTGCCTGCGTTATAGTCAAGCTCGGCTTCAGTGGGTTCCCAATCGACGCCCAACTTGGTGAGGGCTTGGCGTACCGCACCCGAAAAACCGTTCTGGCTATAAAGAATGGCTTTACCGGTTAATTGTGATTGCACCGCTCGGCCATAAACCCCATAACCCAGCTTTACCAAGCGTCCTTCGCGTACCAGATGTCGCAACACGCGTAATACTTGATCTTCATCACTGAGATCAGAGAATTCACGAGGCAAAAACACATCATCCGTCTGATTTTTTATGCGTTCTTCAACTTTTTGCCGTAATGTTGGCTGACGACTCATGACTCTTTTCCTTACAAAAACCCGACAATCATAATAAGCATAAACCCGACAACTATCAAGTGGTGTTTATTTCAGATTGCCCCTCTTATACACGCTCAAAACGTTCAAGCCGTCATCCCGGCAGGGATTGCCGGAAACCAGAGTACAAAGATGTACTCATCGATATGACATTGCATCCAATAAAATCGCGTATAAAAATCAATGAGTGTATGCATTACGAATGCCATCCATGGCATCTGGATCCCGG
>CAIUYS010000362.1 GCA_903903365.1 uncultured Methylococcaceae bacterium | reverse complement strand
TTGATGCCTTGTATAACATTCGTACGGCTAATCAGGCGGCGTACCGAATTTTTCATATTCATGTTAATCAGTTTATAGGGCGGACTTTATTGGAGCTTGTCCAAAACTATTCCGAGCTGGCAGAGCCGCTAAAATCAATTCAACGGTTATTGGAGCAGGCGGATGATATTTGGCAGCAACGGCTTGCTTTTTTAGGGCCTAATGGTCGTCAGGAATTGCTGTGTAGGGGAACCCCCCTGTTTTCTCAAGAAGGGTTGCGCGTTGGGGCGGTGGTGGTTTTTGATGATGTGACCGATTTGATTCAGGCCCAAAAGAATGCGGCTTGGGGCGAGGTGGCGAGAAGATTGGCGCATGAGATCAAAAATCCGTTGACACCTATTCAGC
This sequence comes from uncultured Methylococcaceae bacterium, assembly GCA_903903365.1. Taxonomy (GTDB): domain Bacteria; phylum Pseudomonadota; class Gammaproteobacteria; order Methylococcales; family Methylomonadaceae; genus Methylobacter_C. The sequence goes on along the minus strand of CAIUYS010000362.1, from coordinate 1,294 downwards.
TATCCGCAGAAAGATTGCAACATAAGTTGGCGGCTAAACTGGGAACCGCTGACGCGGATATTTTACAGCGCTCAACCCGAACCATTGTTCAGCAGGTTGAGGCGATGAAAGAAATGGTGGATGATTTTTCTGAATATGCCAAGCCATCCAAAAAGCAGACCGTAGATATTGATTTGCCCAGTCTGGTTCAGGAGGTATTAGCGCTTTATGCGTTAAAGTCAGGTGTGAAATTTAAAACCGATTACGGAACCGGTTTACTGAGGATTAATGGTGATCCTGTCAGCATCAGGCAGGTGCTTCATAATTTGATAAAAAATGCGCTGGAAGCGATCGGTGCTCTTGGGCTGATCGAAATAAGTCTGCGCAGGGTTCAGAAAAATAACACTGATTTCATAGAAATAGCGCTTTATGACAACGGGTCCGGTATTAAAGATGAGCAAATTGAGAAGATTTTTGAGCCCTACGTGACAACCAAAGCTAAAGGTACCGGTCTGGGGTTGGCGATTGTTAAAAAAATAATTGAAGAACATGGCGGTGCGATATGGATCGACACTAGTCGTAAGGTGGGGGCGGGCTTTATAATCCAGCTCCCTGCATGTAACCCTGAACAGTTGTAAAAATAATATGAACACACCGCGTATATTAGTCGTAGATGATGAGCCGGATATTCGCAGGTTGGTTTGCGAAATTCTCGAAGATGAAGGTTATCAGGTCGCTACGGCAGAAAATGCAAGCGCTGCCCGGGAATTAAAAAAGTCCCTGCAACCCAGTCTCATCCTGCTTGATATCTGGATGCCTGATACGGATGGTATTACCTTGTTAAAAGAATGGGTTGCCGAAGATGTATTGCTATGTCCCGTAGTAATGATGTCCGGGCATGGTTCGGTTGAGTCGGCAGTCGAAGCTACCCGGTTGGGTGCTTACGATTTTCTTGAGAAACCTTTGTCGCTGGCAAAATTGTTGTTGATTGTTGAAAGAGCCCTGGAAGCGGGGAATCTTCAAAAAGAAAATGACGGACTCAGGAAGCAATTGGTTGTTGATATTGAGCCGGTAGGCAAGAGTGCGGCTGTCGCCAGAATCAAGGATCAATTAAAACGCTTGGCTCAACATGATACCCGATTATTGTTTGTCGGCGAGGCGGGTGTTGGTAAAGAGTTGTATGCCCGTTATCTGCATAACAATAGTGCGCATCGAAACGGCCCTTTTATTGATGTCGCGGTAGGCAGTATATCGCCTGAAAATTCGGCCGTAGAGTTTTTTGGTAAAGAAAGCTTGGGCAAAATTCATCCGGGCC
>CAIUYS010000361.1 GCA_903903365.1 uncultured Methylococcaceae bacterium | reverse complement strand
GGCAGTCCATGCCGGGATGACGGCTTGTACGTTTTTAGCTACTTATAAGATTTGTATTTATCAGTGTTTTTTTATTATTTACCCTACTAAAGTTTTAAAAGCTATTTACACTATCAAACGTTTCAGTCGTGGTTGAAAATCCCGACTGGGATCGGTACATGAAGTTATATTTTTTGTTTTTCTTCGTGTCCTTCGTGTCTTCGTGGTGAATAAATAATATGTTCCATTTTTTAATGGTTGAGTATCAGCTTGGTACTTCCATGCTTTTCATTGGTAAACTGCTTTTAATGCCTGACGCCCACCAGATACGGCAAGCGCCTTCATCAGACACCATGCAGGGGCCTACAGGATTTCTGGGAACACAGGCTTCTCCATATAACCGGCATTCATTCGGTTTTATTTTACCTAATACCACTTTTGCACAATCGCAACCGGGCGGCATCGCACCGGCTTTTTTTCGGGCTTCTTCAGCATAAACAGGGAAACGGTAGCGGGCGTTATGTGCAGCGTATTTTTCGGACAATTCAAGACCGGATTGTGGAATAATGCCAATGCCACGCCAAGGCGCATCAATAACATCAAATACGTCACTTAAAATATTTTTAGCGATAAGATTGCCGTCCGGTTTAACGACTTGGGTGTAACAATTATCAAGAAACACCTTTTTTTCAATCAACTGCCGCAGTACCGAATAGGTAGCGGCAAGCAAACTTTCAGTGCTAAAGCCGGCGACTGCCGCTGGAATATGATGTTGATTTACCACAAATCGCCATTCTTCAGAACCCATAATAGTCGCGACATGACCGGGTGCGATGAGCGCATCAAAGGCCGGTGTATCAGAATCCAGTAACATGGCAACGGCGGGCCAAGTTAAGCGACCGCTCATTAACAGTAATAAATTATCAGGAATTCCCTCGGCAAGCATTGCAGCGACCGGAGCGCAGGTGGTTTCAAAGCCGGCGACAAAAAATACCACGGTTTTTTCAGGATTTGCGGTGGCGATTTTAACCGCTTCGGTTGGCGAGGCGATGGGTCGGATATCGGCACCCGCAGCTTTGGCTTGTTCCAAAGTACGAATAGCCGCTTTAGGGACATTAACAGGAACGCGCAACATATCACCGAAGGCCAATAACACAACGTCTTCATTAACAGCGATTTGTATGGCTTGATAAATATCTTCTTCAGGACAGATACAAACCGGACAGCCGGGGCCAGGAATTAACTCAATAGTAGAGGGCAGGGCGGTTCGTAATCCCGCCATGGAAATAGAGCGTTCATGCCCACCGCAAACATTCATAATCCGTACTTTATCAGGCAGAGGCAGTTCGCGAATTTTTTCCAGTAATTGTTTTGCGGCAATCGGCATAGTATTGGCTCAAATGATGTTAAGTTTTGTCCACGTAAAACATTAAAAAATTCACCACGAAGACACGAAGAACACGAAGAAAAACAAAAAATTTAACTTCCATGCCGGTCGGGGTTTGCAACCCCCGTCACGCTTTAAGGCTACCAACTTAACGCGGGACATAGTCGAGACTTAACCGTTCGTCCTGAGCCTGTCGAAGGGTGAGCGGTTAAGTCGTTCATGGTTCGACAGGCTCACCACGAACGGCTTAACCTCAAACTGCCCCGTCTTAAGTTGGTAGCCCGCTTTAAGGTCTTGTCTACGAAAAACGCTAAAAAAATTCACCACGAAGACACGAAGAGCACGAAGAGCACGAAGAAAAACAAAAAATATAATTTCGTGTCTTCGTGGTGCAAAAATTTAAATAAGATGTTCAGTTTTATTACTGACAGGATAAAACTTCGTGTTACCCGGTTGAGCATGGAGTAATTGCCCGTCCTGTTGAACTTTGGGACGCTGTGTTTGATTGTTTACCAGCAGTGCCTGATAGTCTTTTATTTCGGTTAGTAACCAGGTTATCCAGGCATCCATACCTTGACCGTCTTTTGAGCTAAACTCAATAACGGGTGCATCATTGGCAAGATTATGCAGATTCTGTTCAGCATTACTTGGGGAAAAATCATCCAGATAAGGTAATAAATCGGTTTTACTGATCAACATCAAATCTGCCGCCCTAAACATAACGGGATATTTGGCGGGTTTATCATCACCTTCGGTCACTGACAACAAGACGACATTGCGATGATGTCCCAGATCAAAACTGGCAGGACAAACCAGATTACCCACATTTTCAATAAACAACAAATCCAGATTATCCAGCGCCAGATGATGCAAGGCATTATGCACCAAATGCGCATCCAAATGACAAGCCGTGCCGGTGGTGATTTGATACGCCGGTACACCTTGTGCCTGAATTCGTTTGGTATCATTTTCGGTTTCAAGATCGCCTTCGATGACGGCGATTTTTAATGACTCACGCAGGCGTTTTATAGTCGCTTCAAGCAAGGCGGTTTTACCCGAACCCGGTGAAGACATTAAATTAATGACCAGTACTTTACTGGCATCAAAATGAGCGCGATTGTGGTCTGCTTGGTGATTATTTTGCGACAACAAGTTTTGTAATACAGACACGGTCGTCACGCCATTTTTTGGTTTTTCTGCCATAACCAGCGGACGGTTGCCCGGTGTAATGTTACAACCACAGGTATTACACATGCAATTTACCTCTTGTTTGTTTTATCTTCAATTTATTAATCGGGACAGTTAAGGGCGACACTGGCCAAGATAAGCTCATTACCGCTTATCAAAGTTGTTTCATTGCTTTGGCAAGCATTACACAACAAGCGATTGGCGGCAACCTCGGATTGGGTGCCACACGTTCGGCAAAGCACGATGACCGGAGCTGTTTGCATAATCAATTGAGCCTGTTCTGCCAACGTGCCTGCTTTAACCAGTGAAAAGGCGCTTTCAAGCAAGAGAGGTTCTACGCCTGCTAAAGCACCAATAGCCACGGTGATACTTTCAACGGATTGCGCCTTGTGTTTTTCGGCAATAGCAATAACCTGTCCTAACAGGTCATCACACAAGGAGAGTTCATGCACTGAGTTCGTCCTCGGCCAACATTTGATCAAGTAGTTCCCAGGTTGACATGGCTTCCTCGGCACTGATTTTTTGAATTGCATAACCAACATGAATCAACAGGTAATCGCCGACCTTGATGGTTTCATCCTGCAATAAAAACAGGCTGACATCCCGCTCAATGCCTTTGACAACACAATGCGCATTATAGCCTTCAATTTTGGTAATCTGCATGGGTACGGCAAGACACATTAACCTATCTCCGAAGTAATTGTTAATCATTAAACAGAAGCCGATTATAGACTTCGCGCAGCGACATTTAAGAATTTAAGCTCGGCTCTTATATCCGATAATTGTGTTGCACTGGTAAACGACGATACATTGATAGTTTTTGAGATTACCACCAACGATCGTCATTAGGCTTAACGGATCCTGTGTCCAATAATTGTATTAAAGTGCCAGGAAAAGGGAACAAGGGGCATCACTGCTACCTGATGTTAATCTTGGTGATGCGGTTATGCCCCACTGTCGAAGTTCCTCGATCACCGCTTCCACGAGAGGAATCAATTGCTCCTCAACCCGCTGCGAGAGCCCCACCCCGGAATCCAACGTGGCTGGCACAATCCCCCATACAACCAAACGCGGAGGAACTGTTCCCCGCAGCAAACTAAGCGCCATTATATCCGCAAAACTGACCTGGTGCATGGAGAGCTTTATGGAAATTTTTTTCGGGATTTCCTCTCCCTCCAGGCGCACCAGAGTTCCTGGATCCTGACCGTTCTGCACGGCATCGATGGTGAGTAGGTGAGTCACTCCTTCTACATGAGCGAGGAGTTCCAGGCCCAATACGCCCCCATCAACACATTTGACGGTCGCAGGCAGATCATAGCGATCTTGCAGGATTTCCAGTGCGCGAATACCTAAGCCATCGTCGCTTAGCAGAAGGTTGCCCAGTGCCAGTATTAAAATATTATTTTGCATGTGGTATGAGGGTTGCATATCAAAAGTAGAAAAGCGATCAGACAGTTGCCAAGAGGTACAAACCGCCCAGCGCAATCATCGAACCACCCAGACGCGTGGCCCAGTTGATACCTCGTGACGACAGACCAAAGCCAAGCCCGCAAGCGTGCAGCAAGGCGGTTGCCATCAGAAAGCCCAGAAAGTATAGCATGGGTGAAGCTGTATCGGGCAGTTCAAAGCCATGAGCAAAGCCATGGAAAAATCCAAAAAGACCAACCAGACCGACGCTTGCCAAAATCGATAAGCGCACGGTGAAGACGACCAGCAAACTTAATACCAGCACAGAGCTTGCGATAATCGGTTCCAGCAGCGGCAGACCAACTCCCCGTGAACCCAGCAATGCACCGCCTGCCATTACGCTAACGAAGGCAAGCGGCGCAAGCCAGGTTGCCCGTCTACCCAATTGTGCCGCCCAAACACCGACGGCAATCATTGCCAGCAAGTGATCAAGCCCCAAAAATGGATGCGCGAAGCCATCGATCCAGCCAGCCCCGTGCGCGCCAAATGTATGAGCCTCGGCGAGCGGCGATAACATCCCAAAAACTAATACCATAAAGATTGGAGAAAACGTCGATTTCATGACTACACCTGTAATTATTGATTAAGTTAATATTCATTCAGCTTCTCGCCGTTAGGAGGTGTCGCAGGGACAGCGCATCCAGTGCGGGTTGAAACTTAGATTTTACAAGCTATACACTCAAGCTGCTGGATCAAAGTTGGCGAATGCTGATTTAACAGGGCATTTACGAACTGCGACCTATCGCAACCGCCTGCCCGGGGTGAAGGTAACCCACCACCCCGGGCGACAGCATGCATCAGCTAGATGTCGGTATTGCTATTGCGACTCTCTTTTTCGGGGAAAGGACGTTCTAATCATGCTCTTCATGTTCTTCATGCTCTGATTCCCCCTCCCCGCTGCATGAAGCCGGCGCACTGCTGCGGCCGCAGGATGCCGGGGCACCGGCCACCGCATGCTGTCCACTGGCACCATTGATCACCGCTTTGACAGTGCAAGGTACCTTGGCAAGACCTTCCTTCTCAAGCTTCCAGAATCCGGAGTCTTCAACCTTGGCCGTACCGAGCAATGCGCCAGAGACTGCGTCGTAAACACTCACGGTCGCGCCTTTGGAAGCCTTGCTGCCTGTGACCCTAAGGTGGCTTTCACTATCCCACACTGCCGAGTCGATCTGGACCTGATTGGCCAATAGCTTATCGATGCAAGCTTTTGTTGCGACACAAGAAGTGATTTTCGGGTCGTTGTCATTGCAGTCTTTTGGTCCGCAAGAACCACCCTCAGGCGAATAGCCGTCCTTATCCTTATCGGTACATGGGCCGGCAGGGTGGGTTACCGTGATTGTGACTGTAGCCGGCGCGCTGGTTAGCCTACCTTTGCTGATCGTGTAGGTGAAACTGTCAGTACCGGTAAAAAACCCTGATTTCGGCGCGTAGCTGAAACTACCTACACCATTAACATTAAACACAAATGTACTGGCGTTACTAGGCCCGGTGGCTACTCTGGCGCTCAGTCTGCCGGTTCCGGATGGGATGGTATCGTTTGCCAAAACCCCAGGAGCTTTCACAGTCAAGCTTTTTCCAGACTGCACCGTATAACTGTCGGGATTGGCGACTAGATTCGATGCGGGCGGCGCACTGACGGTCACGCTAACGGTCGCAGGTGTCAGGTCGGCCAAACCGTGGTTGTCGGTCACTGTCAAGGAAACGGTAAAGGTACCAGTATTGTTGAAGGTCACCACAGGATTCTGCGACGTGGCGGTGCTGCCGGGTGAAAATACAGCATTGGCACCGAAGTTCCAGCTATAGGTAACCGTATCGCCCGCGTTCGGGTCGGTGAAACTGCCTTGGAATGTTACCGGCTGGCCTTGGACAATGTTCGCTGGAGGCGTGATGATGCCGTTCGGAGCCTGGTTGGTCGTCGGCGGCGCACTGACGATCACGTTAACGGTCGCAGGTGTCGTGTCGGCCAGGCCCTGGTTGTCGGTCACTGTCAAGGAAACGGTAAAGGTACCAGTGCTGTTGAAGGTCACCGCAGGATTCTGCGACGTGGCGGTGCTGCCGGGTGAAAATACAGCATTGGCACCGAAGTTCCAGCTATAGGTAACCGTATCGCCCGCGTTCGGGTCGGTGAAACTGCCTTGGAATGTCACCGACTGGCCTTGGACAATGTTCGCCGGAGGCGTGATGATGCCGTTCGGAGCCTGGTTGGCGGGGGGCGCGTTGACTGCCACGGTACGGGTCAGGCTGGCGCCTGGAGCAACTGTAGCAACTTTGCCATCCACATCTTTGACGGTCAAAGTGGCGGTGATCGGTGTGGTTACATTTTGCACCGTTACGCTTTGACCAGTCTGGGCGGATGCGCCGTTTGAAAAGCTCCAATTGTAGGTAAGGGGTAAACCATCGGGGTCGGTGGCATTACCCGCTGTAAATGTCACCGGGCTGCCTGAACTAACCGACGTTCCAGCGGGCGGAGCGGAAATGCTGGCATTGGTTGGAGCGGTTTTAATACAGTATTGGTTAACGGCGATACCACAAATAGTAGTGGATCCGCTGCCAGAGCAGCTTGTAGAGGCGGAACCCACTGCATTCAAAGCCGGGACGGGGTTATGACACTCGTTGCATCCATTCGCCGTAGAGGGACGGCTTTGCTGTGGAATGGCTGTTCCAGCCGGTTTGCTGCCACACCAACTATTCAATTGGCCGGCACGTCCGGTGTTGGCGAACGCACTTCCCGACGCGGCGGTTAAGGTAAGAACCGCTAAAATATACGTGATTCGTGATATCAAAGATGTTGTATTCATCTGAATTCCTTTGTTCTGAAATCTCATGGCTATCACCCTGTAACCTTAACCGTTAAGGTTTCTTGAGTCTGGGTGTCGATGACATGGACGGCGCAGGCCATGCACGGATTGAAACTGTGAATGGTGCGTAGAATTTCCAGCGGCTGGTCGGGAATCGCCAGCTTGTGTTTGCCGTCCCCCAGCGCCGCTTCATAGGCGCTTGGCTGGCCGTCAGGGTCACGTGGCGCCGCATTCCAGGTCGTCGGTACAACGCATTGGTAGTTGTCGATCTTGCTGTCCTTGATCTTAACCCAGTGGCCAAGCGCGCCGCGTGGCGCCTCGGTAAAACCAACGCCGCTAAATTCCCCGGTCTTCCAAGGTTTTACGCTGTTGGCCGGCTCGAACAGATCTTTATTATGGGTCTCGTGATCGCCATCCGTAATATTTTTCTGCAGTTCATCGAACCAGTCTTTGGTCATGTCGCCGATGAGTTTGGTGTCCAGCCCTTCAGCCAGCAAGCGGCCAAAAGTGGAGAACATCGCCGATAAGGGTTGCTTGATCTGGCCCAGAGAATCGTTGACCAATTGTTGCGTGGCAGCGTCGCCCTTTGCATAGAGCATCATCACGCGTGCCAGCGGGCCAACTTCCATGGCGTTGCCTTTCCATCGTGGAGTCTTCAACCAGGAGTATTCTGTAAAGGACGACAGTAACTCTCCGCCATCGCATACCGGCGTATGGGGTGCATACGGCTTGGTTGGCCCTGTGTAGAGCGGTTTTGTTTCACCGTTATAGGGGTGCAAGCCTGACGATTTGCCCGTCGAATAGTCTAACCAGGAATGGGCGATAAACTCTTGGATTTCACTGGTGTTGTTCAGATCGATGTCTTGCACCACACCGGCATCGGTCAGCCTGAATTGCGAGAGCGGCCGGCGCTGGCCACTGGAGTCCCGTGGCCAGATAAGGGCGCCGCTGGGAATGGCGAGCTTGGGCGGCGTCGATCCCCAACTGGGTTTATCATCTTGAGGATAATCGCCGAAGGTCAGAAAGTTGCCCAGTCCTTCGCCGAGGGTGAACCATTCCGGGTAGAAGCGCGCCACGGCCAGCATATCCGGCAGATGCACTTTGTTGACAAAGTCGTTCATCTTGGTGATCGTGTCGGCGATCAGTTTGAGCCCATTTGCGTCGGTAGCGGTGTTGCCAAGGGTTAGCCCTCCATTGACGTCCGTACTGATCGCGCAGGGAGTACCGCCGATGACAAAATTCGGGTGCGGATTTTTGCCGCCGAAGATGGTATGGATCTTGACCATGTCGCGTTGCCAGGACAGTGCTTCAAGATAATGGGCGAACAAGACCAGGTTTAATTCCGGCGGCAACTTATAGGCCGGGTGGCCCCAATACGCATTGCCGAAAATGCCGAGTTGTCGGACACCCTTGGAATCGGGCTGCGCGAATTTGGACAGCGCATTTTTGATGCCCACAAAATAGTCCTTCGAGTTTTTGTCATGGCTGGACATGCACTTCTGCAAATCGGAAGCCTTTTGGGGATCCGCCCCCAAGGCAGAGACCACGTCCATCCAGTCCGGGGAAGTCAGTTGGTAGAAATGCACGACCTGATCCTGCACCATCTGGACTCCGCTGAGGATGTTGCGGATCAATCGGGCATTTTTCGGAATAGGGTATTGCAAGGCATTTTCGACCGCGCGGATCGATGCCATCGCATGAACGATGGTGCAGACGCCGCAGATGCGCTGGGTAAAGGCCCAGGCGTCCCGAGGGTCACGGCCGTGGAGAATGGTCTCAATGCCGCGGAACATAGTGCCGCTGCTGTAGGCGTCGGTGATGGTGCCATCCGTCCCTACGTTGGTTTCTATATGCAGATGTCCCTCGATTCGAGTGACTGGGTCAACGATTACTGTACTCATTTTAATAGTGCTCCTGATTTTTGATAATTCGATTTAGCGCTACACGGCACCGCAGTCAAGTTCAGGTCTTTAGCCAGTCATGAGCAAGCGGTGGGACTGAGCAATCAGTGGCAGCGCCAGTGAAGTCCTTGAGGAACTTGGTATCTGGTGTGTAGAAGCTGCCGAACGTGCCGTCGGGCTTATGCTCCCGGTCCCAAAAGTTTGGCTGGGTGCAGCCCAGGCAACCGTGGCCGGAGTGCGTCGGTGAACTGGTGGCCTGGTTCCATTTGACGGTCGTGCAGGCGCTGTAGGTTTCCGGCCCCTTACAGCCGAGTTCTAAAAGGCAATAACCCTGCTTGGCCCCGATGTCGCCGTGGCTTTTGGCAAAATTTCCCTGATTGAAATGATTCAGTCGTTGACAGCAGTCGTGTACGGTCTTGCCGTAATAAACCACTGGCCGATGGAGATCATCAAGTGGGGGGAGCCCCTTATTGACCAAATAGTAGGCGATAGTGCCGGTGATCACTTCAGGAATCGGCGGGCAACCGGATATATTCACGTAGGGCGGCAAAGGGCCTCCTTCTGTCGGTTTGACCAGCCCTTGTGCGACCAGATCCCCGTAGCCGGCAGCATGGCTCGGATTGGGGTAGGCGGCGGGTATGCCGCCGAAGGTGGCGCAGGTACCCAGAGCGACAACCAGAGCCGCTCCGCCTACTGCGTCGTTCAATGACGCCAGATTGGAATTGCCGGCGCTGGATGACCAGAACTCCGTGGCGCCAGAGGGAATGGAGCCGTCCACAATCAGGACATATTTTCCGTAAGCCGCCGCCATGGCGTCTTTGCGGGCTTTTTCCGCCTGGTCACCAGCGGCGACTTGCAAGGTCTCATGGTAATCCAGGGAAATGATGTTAAGAATCAGGTTTTCAATGGAAGGGTCGTAGGACCGCAGTATCGATTCAGAACAGCCGGTACATTGCTGGAACGATAGCCAAATTACTGTGGGTTTCGGGGTTGCGGCCAGGACAGCTGCGAAAGCCTGGGCTACAGGCCCGGACAGCGCCAGTGAGGAGGCGGTGAGGCCGGCGAATTTTATAAAGGATCGTCGCGAAATGCCACGTTCGACAACGGCTTCAAGAAAGGTCTGTTCATTACTCATAAATTAGCTCCTTGGAAAAGAACGGCGGGACACCCCACGCCGTTGAAGATGTTCAAATATAGTGTCTTCTTGTTCGGACATAGTTATAACCTCACTTTAATTAAGTAATTTTAGTTAAGATTGCTTGGTGAAACGGTGTTGGGATTAAATCCCAATTCATTGAATTGTCTGGCGATTTCATCGTGAGTGGTGGGATGCGCATAGTGGTTCAGCTTATCTTGCAAGCTGACCAGCGCCCGTTCCAAGTCTTGCGGAAAAGTCTTAAGCATATCGGGACACAATGTGATTTCAATACATTCGTTCCTAATTTTGCCTTCCGAATCATAGTGGGTGATCCACCACACGCCGGATATGCTGGTTTCGCTAATATTGGTCGAGCCTAAAGCCGTTAAATTCGCATTAATCTCGCCTTGCCCCAACAGCGCTTTTAAATTTGCTATCTCCTCCAGGTCTAACGGTTCATGGCTCAAATCAAGCATATTGCCCTGCCCCGTTGAAAGTAGGGTTTTATGCATTTCAACCAATTGATGCAAAATGGGCAACAGCATACTCGCGCTTTCGCTAACCATGTTTTCGTTAATAAATTCTACATGTACCGGGATTTCATTTAATTTACTCATTGTTATCAACACCTATCCTCAGAAAATTAATGGATAAAAAATATAGCGGGTTGCATGACTGTGCTTAATGAATAACAGGGCTGCCTGATTTAGTAGGGACAAAAAAATCGGAGTTAGAGTAGACAGGTTTATAAGACCCGTTAGCTCTAACTCCGCATTAAGTGGGTAGCCAATAATAGTTAAGCTTGTTTATACATTACCTTACGTTTTGTAAGTCTGTATAGTTTTAAATTTTAAATTTATACTTAATCATGAGCAGTTTTACTTATGTTTATTTTTATATAAAAAATATTGCAATTATTCAGACCTCCTCTTTTGGGCTATTCTCTTTAGACTGGACAGATAACATCCTTTAAAGGACTGATATTAGTAATATCGACCCACTTTTGGTGGCAGTCGAACCAGATAGCTTTCCCTAAATCCAGTTGCAAGGGATGGCAATCTTAACGCAACCTAAAAACAACGTTAAAATCACTTAAACCAGCGGTCGGTTAACTTTAATGTCAGTGTGTACCTTGACACTTCCAAGTATCTCTTGGTACGTCCTTGTACACTAGATTTCGGCCAACCCTCGCTTCGCTCACCCTACTGGAATGATGAGTCTTTTGCAATTTCGTAGATTGTCACGAAATGATATTACAAAGCCCAAACCCAGACGTTTCCAGCTAATAAAAAGATCCATGTTTACCGGTATATTTTTTATTTATCGACTACGATTTATATTAGAGTCTAATATTAATTTTATTTCTATTAATTACAATTGGTTGTATATTTTTTAGGGTAGATATTTTAAAATTTAATAGTTAAAAATACGGATACGAGCATAGCACTGGAACATTAATTTAACGTTATTAACACATTAAAATAACATTAAGATTTTCGCTAATACTGGCTTCTGCTCGGTACCGGTACAGTCTGAGATTGTTCTTGCTGCCAAGATATTTCTTGTTTAACTTGGAGTTTGAGGAAATTATTTTTTCTATAAAGTGATGGAAAAAATAAGGAAAGCTTTGGTAAAGCTCTTTAAGTTTTGGAGTAAAGAGGGCTGTCGAAGAGGAAATCAACTACGTATCATAGGGCTTAACTGTAGGTTATTGGGTGGTAAAATAATAATTCACCATTACTTGATTTAAGTGGGTCTGTGGACAACCATGAGAAAGGTGAGATTGCATAAAATAAAGCTAACACATTGAATGAGCGACAAAAGAAATCATTCGTGCAATATAAATACTCTGTGCTACTTATACTATCTGGCTGACGTATAATGGTTCCATTTTATCTGACTGTTTTGATGCCTTCTTTCGATCTTGTTAAACAACTCACCCAACAATTGCCGCTTTGTCTCAATCAGGACAGGCAAGTTTTTAAACGTCAGTTAGACCGGTTACGGAGTGAAAGTCAGAAAGGCAAAAATCCGCTAGAGCAAATCAATGCACTGGCCAGTCGCATTGATAAATCGGTCGCCTCCAGAAACAAGCGTCTTGCCAGTATCCCGCCTTTAAATTTCCCCGATTTACCCGTTACCGGTAAAAAAGATGAAATCGCCAAACTGATCAAGGAAAATCAGGTGGTGATTGTTTGCGGTGAAACGGGTTCCGGTAAAACTACGCAGTTGCCCAAGATTTGTTTGTCGATTGGTTTGGGTGCGGCGGGTTTTATTGGTCATACGCAGCCCCGACGGATTGCCGCGCGGACGGTGGCTGATCGTATTGCCGAAGAGTTGGGTGAATCGATTGGCAAGTCGGTGGGTTACAAAATCCGTTTTAATGATAAAACGCACTCAGAGTCATTGGTTAAATTAATGACCGATGGTATTTTATTGGCGGAGTCGCAAAATGATCCTTACTTAAGCCAATACGACACCATCATTATTGATGAGGCGCATGAGCGCAGTTTAAATATCGATTTTTTGTTGGGTTATTTAAAATGGTTATTGCCAAAACGTCCTGATTTAAAGGTCATCATTACCTCGGCAACCATTGATCCGCAACGCTTCTCTACCCATTTTAATAATGCGCCCATTATTGAAGTGTCAGGCAGGACTTATCCGGTTGATATGCGTTATCGTCCTATCGAACAACGTGAAGAAGATGATGACCAATCCGCCAGGAGCGGATTGGCACGCACAGCGCCCGAAGGGTCAAGGGCAAGGACAGCCCTTGATGAAACCAGTGACGATCTACAAAACGCGATATTGGATGCGGTTGATGAGCTGTATCGCGATTTACGCGGCGATATACTGATTTTTTTGAGTGGTGAACGGGAAATCAGGGAAACGACTGATTCCTTAAAAAAACACCATCCCACGCAATATGAAATCTTGCCGCTGTATTCAAAACTCAGTGTCAGCGAACAGGAGCGGGTGTTCAAGCCCAAAGGTGGAAAAATACGCATCGTGTTGGCAACCAATGTGGCCGAAACTTCGTTAACGGTTCCAGGCATACGCGGTGTAATCGATACCGGTCATGCGCGTATCAGTCGTTATAGCCATCGCAGTAAAATCCAGCGTTTGCCGATTGAACGTATTTCGCAGTCCAGCGCCAATCAAAGGGCAGGGCGGTGTGGTCGGGTTGCCGAAGGTATTTGTATCCGGCTTTATTCGCATGATGATTATCTTGCCAGACCGGAATTTACCGAACCGGAAATCATGCGCACCAATTTATCTGCGGTTATTTTGCAGATGACGGCGTTAAATCTGGGTGAAATTGAAGACTTTCCATTTTTGGAACCGCCTGAAGATAAAATGATTCGGGATGGTAAAAATGTATTGCATGAAGTTAATGCCTTGGATAAAGCAGGCAAACTCACCGACATTGGCAAACAGTTAGCCAAGTTTCCGACCGATCCCAAGCTGGCCCGGATGCTGATTGCTGCGGCGCATGAGCATTGCTTGACCGAAGTTGCCATTATTGTCTCTGCGTTAAGCGTACAGGATCCGCGTGAAAAACCGGCTGATAAAATGCAGCAAGCCGATGCCAAGCATGTGGCTTTTCGTCATCCTGAATCTGATTTTTTAACGGTACTGAACATCTGGAATACCTTTGAAGAACAGAAAAAGCATCTATCCAACAGTAAACTGCGTAAATATTGTAGCGATAATTTTCTGTCCTACATCAGAATGCGCGAGTGGTTTGATATTCACGCCCAGATTATGCAGGTGGTTAAAGGTGATTTAAAAATGCACCCGAACACGGATGATGCGGGTTATGAAAAAATCCATCGTGCCTTGTTGCCGGGTTTGTTATCCAACATTGGTTTTCGGCATGAATCCCACGAATATTTGGGCGCACGCGGTTTAAAATTCTTTATTTTCCCGGGATCTGGGCTGCATAAACTAAAACCCAAGTGGATAATGGCCGCAGAACAAGTTGAAACCAGTAAGGTTTATGCCCGCAATGTCGCCAGAATTGAACCGGAATGGATAGAACAATGCGCTGCACATTTGGTTAAGCATAACTATTATGACCCGCATTGGGAAAAGAAATCGGCGCGTTGCAGGGTGTCGGCAAGAACCTTGTTATATGGCTTAACGTTGCAGGCAGGGCGCAAGATTCCTTATGATCATGTTGATCCCAAAGCGGCCAGAGAGATTTTTATTCGCTCGGCGCTGGTTGATCATGATTACCACAGTAACGCACCTTTCTATGTTGCCAATCAAAAATTGTTGGAAGAAGTAGGTATTATCCAGCATAAAGGCCGCCGGGTTGATTTGGTTGAAGATGAACAATGGCTTTATCAGTTTTATGATCATAAATTGCCGCCCGAGATTTTCAGTGGCGTTACTTTAGATACCTGGCGTAAAACAGTCGAGCGCACTGATCCCAAATTGTTGTTTTTAACGAAAGAGGATTTAACGCGGGAACAGGAAGCAGATTATGTCAATGAATGGGATTTTCCGGACAGCAAGAAAGTGGGTAATTTAACGATTGCTCTGCAATACCGGTTTGAGCCGGGTCATAATGAAGACGGTGTAACGGCACTCATTCCTGTGCATCAATTAAATCAGCTTTCTCAATCTGTGTTTGATTGGTTGGTGCCCGGTTTATTAGAGGAAAAATGTGTTGCCTTGATTAAATCTCTGCCCAAGAACATTAGAAAACATTTTGTTCCCGTACCGCAAACCGTTAAACAGTGTCTGGAAATTGAGCCTGATTTTAAAGGACTGGTACAGGAATGGTTAGGCTATCGGCTACGAAAATTAACCGGTGAAGCGATCCCGCTTAATGCCTGGAGTTTGGATAGTTTAACGGATCATTTAAAGATGAATTTTAGAGTCATCGATGATCAGGATAACTTACTGGATTACGGTCGGGATTTAAAAAAATTACAGCTTAAGTATGCGCTTAAAGCGGAAGACAGTTTTGATCAGATAGCGACGGATGAATTAAGTTATACGGGCTGTATTCAGTGGGCATTTGATGATCTGCCCGAGACTTGGCAGTTTATTCAAAAGGGGCAAACCTTCATTGGCTTTCCTGCCATTATTGATGAAGGTGATGCGGTTGGTGTGCGTATTTTTGACACAGAACAGAAAGCCGCACTCCAGCACCAGTCGGGCTTGATGCGTTTGCTTCAGTTGCAATTACGTAAAGAATGCACTTATATTCTTAAAAATATGCCGCAGTCAGCGATGGCAGAGTTAACCTATAATCGTTTGCCCAAACATCCGGTTATACCCACCTTGTCCAGTGGAAACTTGGGCGCAAGTGCTTCTTATAAAGAAGGTATGTTGTTTTTTATTTTTTATAGCGTATTTATTGAAGGTAAAAGCCTACGCACTCAAGAGGCTTTTGAGCAAAATTTACAACAACACAAGTCAGAGTTAATAGGCGTCGCTAACGATGCCGGAAAATTGGCTTTGGAAATTATGGCGCATTATGGCGACATAAAAAAGACTGTAGCACGTATTTTAAAAGCCACTGATCCTTTGGCTGTCGATATTAATGAGCAATTGGATTTACTGGTTTATGTCGGTTTTATCCGCAATACCCCTTACCAGGCACTTAAAGCCATTCCTCGTTATCTCAAGGCAATACAATACCGTCTGGATAAAATTGATAATAACTTGCAAAAAATTCAGGAAGTCAGGCGTTATTCAACACGTTTTTGGAATGACATCGAGAAAAAAGCAAAAAAAGATTTGGTTATTCCTGAACAAGATCCGTTCCGTTGGGCTCTTGAAGAGTTTAGGGTTTCGGTGTTTGCCCAGCAACTTAAAACCGCTTATCCGGTTTCCGTAAAACGCATGGATAAGCTTTGGGATGAACGCGGGTAAAGCTTAAAAGATTTTCACCACGAAGACATGAAGGACACGAAGAAAGAAATTTAGGTGGGAAGCGTGACGGAGTTAGCAACTCCGTTACTCACGTTTTGAAAGCGATTGAAGTCCCCAAATGTTTCGGTCGGGGTTGCAAACCCCGACCG
>CAIUYS010000360.1 GCA_903903365.1 uncultured Methylococcaceae bacterium | reverse complement strand
GGTAACAACATTTCTTGTTGCCGGTTTAATATGGGCTGATAGCGACGTGATGTCATGATTGTGTTTGTTAATTTGGTACTTTACGGGATGGTGTGCATATTATAAGGTATTAGGTGCAATAATACTTTCACAGTCTCTCCAGCTTGGTAACCTTAAGATCGAAGCTCCAGCTTCACGAGACTGGAAGCTGGAGCTTCCATAACTGCATTCCCAAGCTGGAGTTTGGGAATGAGCCTAATTATCCAATTATTAGATTTGCTTATCGAATAATATCGTTTTTACAGAGGTGTTGCTGTTGGTAGCATGTAGGTAACTTAAATATTTGAGTAAACTATTATGACTCCTCTACAAAAAAAGCTGTTTTCTGGCGTTTTATTCAGCGCATTGGGTTTAAGGAGTGTCGCGGCTCCAGACTATTGAATTGCAAATGTATCAATTTTCCGGACAATTCGCATGGTCGCGGCGTTTCTGATTTAATAGACGGATTTTTACAAGAGATACTTAACGATGACTTACCTAACCGTTTTATCAGCATTAGGCGGTGGTGCTTTAATTGGTCTTGCGTCGGCATGGCTGCTGTTTTTTCATAACCGCACTGCCGGTATTTCGGGTATTGCCGCCGGCATTTTACCGCCTTGGCAGCAAGATGTTGGCTGGCGGTTATGGTTTTTGGCTGGACTGGTTCTCAGTGCACCGTTATGGAAGTTGTTTGGCGGCAGCGTGCAAATCCAGATTGATACGCCGTTAATCGTATTGGCCATCGCCGGCTTGTTGGTGGGTTACGGCACCCGTCTTGGCGGGGGCTGCACCAGCGGTCATGGTATTTGTGGCAATGCGCGATTATCTGTGCGCTCCATCGTGGCAACGCTACTCTTTATGACCACGGCCGGCATTACGGTATTTATCGTGCGTCATGGTTTTTAAGGCAGCATCAATGAAGTCAAATTTTTCAACGTTTATTAGTGGTTTGCTTTTTGGCTTGGGGTTGGTCATAGCGCAAATGACCAACCCCGTCAAAGTGCTGGGTTTTCTGGATGTCGCTGGCAATTGGGACCCAACACTCGCACTGGTGATGGTCGGCGCGTTGTTGACCTTGGGCATTTTGCAATGGTTTATGCGCAAGCGTCTTAAACAAATTCAGGATACGGATCGGGAATTATTGGTCAGCCCAAAAGCAAAAATAGATACAAAACTAATCGCCGGTTCTGCGGTATTTGGTATAGGTTGGGGCTTGTCCGGCTTTTGCCCCGGCCCTGCACTGGTTAGCTTAACGTCTGGCTTGGCCGGTAGTTATGTATTTGCCGGTGCGATGTTTATAGGGTTTTTTGTGTTTAAACGGCTACACCGCGACCGTTAATTTTTTTGATTGCAGGCTTACCCCGATGCGAAAAAACGGTGGTTTGACCAGTTTCATTACCAGCATAATCGATCCTTCTAGGTCATCAACGCTCCGTATACTATACTTTGCCTGGTATTTTAGCCGGTGCGAAAGCGCATCAACTTGTAAATTTTAAAAGTCGGCGCTTGTGTGTTTCTGTCTTAATATCGCAATGATCCAGGTTGCTGTGGATGCGAGCGTTGCGTTTATAGCGTGTGTTAATGAAAAAAAGGAAAAATAGATGTTTAAAATTTTGACCTATAACAACATATCACGAGCCGGACTGGACAGGCTTCCCGATGAACGCTATCAAGTTTCATCACACATCGATAACCCCGATGCCATTTTGCTGCGGTCATTTGATCTGCATGATCAGCCGATTCCCGAATCTCTTAAAGCTGTGGGTCGTGCTGGTGCAGGCGTCAATAATATTCCTGTAGCAGAATATACCAAACGGGGCATTCCGGTGTTTAATGCCCCCGGAGCCAATTCAAATGCAGTGGCAGAATTAGCCATTGCGGGCATGCTGTTGGCGGCCAGAAATATTGTGCCGGCAATAAAATTCATCCACGGTCTGGAAGGGGATGAAGCCGGCATCAACGAACAAATCGAGAAGAACAAAAAATATTTCGCTGGTTTTGAGGTATCGGGCAAGACTTTGGGAGTGTTGGGCTTGGGCGCAATCGGGGTAAAAGTAACCAACTCGGCGGCGGCTTTGGGCTTAAACACCATGGGTTTCGATCCGTTTATGTCTTTGGAAAGCGCCTGGAAACTTAATGCAGCCACGGTGCCTGCAACCAGTATCGATGACTTGGTTTCTCGTGCGGATTTTATCAGTCTGCATATTCCACTGAACGATAAAACCAAAAATTTGTTTAGCAAAGAGCATATAGAGCGCATCAAAAAGGGCGCGACATTACTTAACTTTTCCCGTGCGGGTGTTGTGGATGAATTGGCTGTGCTTGAGGCTTTGGACGCTGGCGCTTTGCATGCCTATGTCTGTGATTTTCCAACACCCGCTTTGATAAATCATCCTCGGGCTATCGTGCTGCCTCATTTGGGCGCTTCCACAGAAGAAGCCGAAGACAATTGTGCGGCAATGGTGGCAGATCAGGTACGGGAATTCTTGGAACATGGCTCCATCCGTAATTCTGTAAATTTTCCGGAAGTCGTTGTTACCCCCAGCGGTGAGGGCGTCCGCCTTGGCATTGCCAACTTGAATATACCTGGCGTGGTCGGCCATATTTCATCCGTTTTGGGTGAGGCCGGTCTTAATATACTGGATCTGCTAAACAAGTCACGCGGCGATTATGCTTATACGTTGGTGGATATTCATGCAGAAGCGCCTTTTGAAATTTTGGAGCGCATCCGCGCTATTGATGGTGTATTGTCTGTTCGCGTAATTTAATACGTTGGGCAGTTTAAGTTCGTCGATAAAACATCAGGGCATTAGTAATAATGCTTTATGTAGAATCAATAAACGCTTTGCACGTTTGACAAAACATAACGTGTGGGGTATTTTAATCACAGAATTGCATGCTGACCGGACAACCGGAAGCCAGTGAGCCCGGAAGGGCCACTGGCTTTTTTTTAGCCAAAATTGGGCTATTCAATCAGCTTGGCAATTAAATTACAGGAGACTGTTATGGCACATTGGTACGAAGACAATTCTCACTCCATCGGCAATACGCCCTTGGTACGGCTCAATCGCATCACTGATGGAGCTGCAGCGACCGTGCTGGCAAAAATTGAAGGGCGTAATCCTGCTTATTCAGTCAAGTGCCGGATTGGTGCGGCGATGATCTGGGATGCCGAACAACGTGGATTACTGGGGCCCGGTAAGGAGCTCGTTGAGCCTACCAGCGGCAACACCGGTATTGCCCTGGCTTTTGTTGCGGCAGCGCGAGGCACGCCCTTGACGTTAACCATGCCGGAAACCATGAGCCTTGAACGTCGTAAGTTGTTGATTGCCTATGGTGCCAAACTGGTCTTGACGGAAGGCGCTAAAGGCATGAGCGGCGCTATTGCCAAAGCCGAAGAAATTGCGGCGTCCGATCCCGAGCGTTATGTCTTGTTACAGCAATTTAAAAATCCGGCCAACCCGGCTATTCATGAGCAGACCACCGGCCCTGAAATATGGAACGATACCGATGGCGCGATTGATATTTTGGTATCAGGCGTTGGCACGGGTGGAACGATTACCGGCGTTTCCCGTTATATCAAACAAACCCAAGGTAAGGCGATTATTTCAATTGCGGTAGAACCGACTGCCAGTCCGGTACTGACCCAGTTTCGCGCTGGTGAGCCACTTCAACCCGGGCCGCACAAGATTCAAGGTATTGGCGCGGGATTTGTTCCTGGCGTACTGGACCTTTCTTTGGTGGATGATATCGAGCAAGTCAGTAACGAAGAAGCCATCGATTACGCACGTCGTCTTGCCAAGGAAGAAGGCATACTGGCCGGTATTTCCTGCGGTGCAGCGGTTGCTGTGGCAGTCCGTGTTGCCAAGCGACCTGAAAATGCAGGTCTTACTATCGTAGTGGTGTTGCCGGATTCAGGTGAGCGTTATTTAAGCTCGCCTCTGTTTGAAGGTCTTTTTGATGCCAGTGGTATTGCCGCATGAACGAGGGTAGTCATTTAAACACCAAGTATGATTGGGGTATCGATACGTTGGTTGCACAATTGCGTGATTTGCGCGAGCAATCCCTGGAGATTCGAAGCCGGCGCGATAAACCACCGAAACTGCCTTCACGAAAAGAGTTACAGTTGATATTGGACGGGCTGGGTGCCGTCTTGTTTCCCAATCGTTTGGGGTTGCCCGATCTGAATGACGAAGGTATTGATTACTTTGTGGGCCATACCCTCGAAACTTTACTGCGTAAATTGTATAAGCAAATCAGCCGCGAACTGCACTTTAATAATGGGCATCAAGGACTTGATCAAGAAACCCATGACCAAGCTATTAATTTGGCACGCCAGTTTGCCTCGGAATTACCGACGGTAAGAAGGTTGCTTGACACTGATATTCAAGCGGCATTCGAAGGTGATCCTGCTGCAAGAAGCCCGGACGAGGTATTGGTTTGTTATCCCGGTATTACCGCCATTATTCATCACCGGCTTGCGCATATACTTTATCAGTTAGGTGCGCCGCTGGTCGCTCGCGTTATCGCCGAGATTGCTCATTCCGCTACAGGCATTGATATTCATCCGGGTGCACAAATCGGCGAGAGTTTTTTTATCGACCACGGTACCGGCGTGGTTATCGGAGAAACTGCGGTGATTGGGCGTCATGTGCGTGTTTATCAAGCCGTTACCCTGGGTGCCAAACGTTTTCTGAAAGATGATAACGGGTTGCTGGTTAAAGGCAATGCACGACATCCTATCGTTGAAGATGATGTCGTGATTTATGCCGGTGCGACGATTTTGGGTCGTATCACCATTGGTCACGGCTCAACCATTGGCGGCAATGTCTGGCTAACCCATAGTGTAGCCCCCGGCAGCAATATCACTCAGGCCCATGTCCGTGGTGAACTGTTCCACGGCGGTGCAGGGATATAAAGTTTTATGATTTTCCTGGCCTTTGCCCGGAAAGTTAGGGAATCTGAGGCACCAGCTTCTAAATACCGGGAGAAGGAGCTTCCAACGCATTAGTTTCCGATTAACGATTGGAAAGACTAATTTTAATTTCATTAATTTCATTAATTACAATAACACAATAGGAAAAAGTCATGACCGATATACATGAAGGCACATCACATACCGCATTAGGCGATGTCGCGGCGCGTACATTAGCGAATGCTACCAAAACCGTCCCTATGTTATCAACCATCACCCCTCGGTGGTTGGTGCATTTGATGCAATGGAAGCCTCTTGAGGCCGGTATTTACCGCGTTAACAAAGTCAAGAACGAAAACGAACTCTTTGTTGATTGTTCCAGTCTTGATGAAAAAGAACTGCCACAAACCTTTGTTGATTACGAAGAATGGGGCAGAGAATATCGCTTGAATGCCGTTAACACCGTACTTGACGTGCATACCCGTATTTCTGATTTATACAGCAGCCCACATAACCAAATCCATGAACAGCTGCGTTTGACCATCGAAACAATTAAAGAACGTCAAGAAAGCGAACTAATTAATAACACCGAATATGGTTTGCTTAACAACGTGGCTCCCGGGTTTAAAGTACAACCGCGTACCGGCGCACCCACACCCGATGATTTGGATGAACTCATTTCCCGCGTTTGGAAAGAGCCGGCATTTTTCCTGGCTCATCCACTTGCAATCGCAGCTTTCGGTCGTGAATGTACCCGTCGCGGTGTACCACCTGCAATCGTTACGATGTTCGGTTCACAGTTTATGACATGGCGCGGATTACCTTTGATTCCTTCTGATAAAGTTAAAGTGATTAATGGTAAAACCAATATCTTATTGTTACGTACCGGTGAAAGCCGTCAAGGTGTAGTGGGTCTTTATCAACCGAATCTGACCGGCGAACTGAGCATGGGGCTTTCAGTCCGTTTTATGGGCATCAATCACAAAGCGATTGCCTCTTATCTTATCTCTCTGTATTGCTCGCTGGCGGTGTTGACTGATGATGCGCTCGGTGTGCTCGAGAATGTCGAAGTGGGCAAGTACCATGATTACAAGTGAATTTGACCAAGCAAATCTAGCGCAATCAGGTTTTACGGAAAATTCAGGGGCTGCATCTTTGCCGGATGTCGATTATTTAACCAAACTTGCCAACGAGCTGTTTTCAGCGTTGCCTTGCGATGGTTCACGGCTGGGTATTGGGACTTCGGCGGCGTCTGGCGGAGCGGTTTCGCCTTTGGCTGGCTTGGGTCATTCCGGGGTAACCGGTATTGCACCGCAAGCGGTTGGTTTGCCGGGTGAGTTGGAGTTGCGGCAGTTGTTTGCGCCGCGTCAGCCGTCTTTCGAGAGTGTTCCTGACAGTCTTGATACCGGTTCGGTTTTGGGTAATACGCCTTCAGCACCCGGCTTGCCGTCGTCTTTTGCAGGTCTGGACAAGTCCGTGTTGTCGGGTATTTTTCCGCATGACTTTGGCTTGCCCGGAGCCGCTGAATTGCAACAGTTACTGGTTTCGCGCATTCCTTCCGGAAGCAACATTCCCGGAAGTGTTGATGCCGGTTCAGTTTCGGGTATTCCGTCGGCACAAGACGTAACGGTTGAAGCACAGGCATCGGCTGAAAAATCAGCGGATGCGAGCTTTTCTCCACAGGTTTTTGAAACCGAATTGCAAAAGCTTTTTGCTGCCAATCCAACGTCAGACGGTTCGATTTCCGGTCTTACCGTTTCGACGGCAACGCCCGGTTTGGCAAGCTCCTTTGCTAATCTGGATGCTTCATTGATTGCGGGTCTTTCACCCGAAGTCTATGGTTTGCCGGGTGAAGCGGAGTTGCTGAAGTTTTTTACGCCTTTTTCGACGCCTTCCGGAAGCACGCCAGAAAGCGCAGGGTCAGGCTCATCCTTTTATTTTCTGGATGAGTTAAAAAACGGTGGTTTTAATGCGCCAGGGCTTGCTTCGGCGCATCCACCTTTTGATGTCCATGCCGTGCGTCGCGATTTTCCGATTCTACAAGAACGGGTTAACGGTTATCCGTTAGCTTGGTTGGATAACGCGGCAACAACCCAAAAGCCTCAGGTGGTGATTGATCGGGTTTCGTACTTTTATGAGCACGAAAATTCCAACATTCATCGTGCGGCACATGAGCTGGCTGCACGGGCAACCGATGCGTATGAAAAATCCCGCGATACGGTCGCGCACTTTTTAAATGCGTCGTCTTCCGAGGAAATTATTTTTGTCCGTGGAACCACTGAGGGGATCAATCTGATTGCCAAAAGTTGGGGGCAGCAAAATCTGGTTGCCGGTGACGAGATTATCATCACTTGGCTGGAGCATCATGCCAATATTGTACCGTGGCAACAGCTGTGCGAATTGACCGGAGCGAGATTACGCGTAGTGCCGGTTGATGATAGCGGTCAGGTGTTACTGGGGGAATATCAGAAGTTGCTAAGTTCCCGTACCAAACTGGTGTCGTTCACGCATGTCTCCAATGCACTCGGTACGGTTACGCCGGCGCAGGAAATCATTGCCATGGCGCATCGTGTTGGTGCTCGTGTTTTGCTGGATGCCGCTCAATCCGTTTCGCATTTGCAGGTTGATGTGCAAGCACTGGATTGTGATTGGTGCGTATTCTCGGGGCACAAAATATTCGGCCCTACCGGTATTGGTGCGGTATATGGCAAGGCCGAGTTACTGGAGTCCATGCCACCGTGGCAAGGCGGCGGTAACATGATCGATGACGTGACCTTTGAAAAAACCACCTTCCAGCCTGCTCCAGCCCGCTTTGAAGCCGGTACCGGCAACATTGCGGATGCTGTAGGCTTGGGGGCGGCACTTGAATATCTGACCAAAATCGGTATCCAAAATGTCGCGCGTTACGAGCATGAATTGTTGGTTTACGGAATGGAGGCACTTAAGAGCATTCAAGGTTTGCGCTTGATTGGTACGGCTACGGAAAAAGCCAGTGTGTTGTCGTTTGTATTGGCAGGACACAGCAATCAGGATATTGGTGTCGCTTTAAATAAGGTGGGTATTGCTGTCCGTACCGGCCATCATTGCGCACAACCCATCTTGCGTCGTTTTGGCCTGGAAAGCACCGTACGTCCTTCTTTGGCGTTCTATAATACCTACGAAGAAATTGATCGTTTGGTTACTACCGTTAAACAGATTCAGAGTGGCAAAATTGTTTAACGGGTAGTCTATTGCTGTCTGGCTCCCATAGCTTGTATGGGAGCCTTCACGCCTACCTATTTTTAAAAAATACTTTTACTTTCGTATAGATGCCTTAGTCATCTAGCAACAAATAACTCCCGCTAAGCTTCGCAATACTACTGTTTAGTTAAGGGTGCGCATCGCGCACCACAACCAGAGTAGAAAACAATAATAGATTGTGGTGCAAATAAAACCGTTTAGTGGATGCTATTTTAGGTGCGCGATGCGCACCACTGACTGTAAACACCACGGCGCTATTAAAAGCTATAAATACCTAGGCGCGATAGCTACAGGTTTACCGGCTTTTGTTTTTTTAGGGCGAACCACTTTCTTTTTGGGGAAAAAGGTTTGCTTCAATCGTCGACAGCCAACTACCAGCGAACTGGCACCGAGAACCAATCCAAACGATACCCATATCAGCATCCAGACATCCCATAGCGGCCTTTGATAAAGCCAACCGAAATCCCAGTGATGTAAGCCGGAGTAAAGCCAGCGAAAAACCCGGCGGCTTCTATCCAGCTTGGCCAACAGACGACCATCTTGTGGATCCAGATAAAAAAGCGTACCGGTTTCATCGCCCATTTTTACCAGCAGAACCGGCAGTGGCTTTTCAACCAGGCTTTGATGGTGTCTTGGGTAGTAGTAGCTGTCGTATTCATTCAGAAGGGTTTGGGATTCCACTTGGGTATTAGCCGCCACGCGATTTACGGCAGCCAGTAATGCGGTCTCGCTGAACTGTGCTTCGGTAATGGCGTCGTTAAGGGTTTGCGGTAGTCGCTGTCCGTCACGGGTATGCGCCAGTAATACGGCGTCATTTCCCAGACGCCGCCAGCCCAGTTCGACAATATCCGCACCGTCTACCGCTGTTTTCAGTAGCACCGGCAGCACCGGTTGCCAAGTCAGCATGGCTTCGGGTATGCCTTTTCCCAAGTAGCGGGTTATTTCTTCCCGACCGGGATTGGCGGGTGAAAATATCTTTCCAGGGTTGGTATCAACAAAACCGCTGGTCGCCCAAAACAGGATCACGATGCCGCCGATCAGGCCACTCCAAAAATGCCATTTAAACCAAAATTCCCGGTAAGGTTGGGTGCGACCTTGGGAATAAGTTGGTTTGCCGCCTAATCTTGGACGCCAGCGTAACCAGCCGATAATAAGACCGGTCAAGGTCGCTATGGCAGCGGACAAGCCCAGCCATAGTTGTACATCGTTGCGAATTTTACCCAAGGCTATTGCTTCCAAGGGTTTAAGCAAATGCAGCCAATTGCCGGCCCAGAAAAAAGCGCGGTCAGTGCGTGTGGAGGCGTGTAATACTTCGCCGGTACGCTCGGAGATCAGCAGCTCGCCGCCATCGTCACCCACGGCAATGCGATGGAAAGGACTTAAGGCCTCCTGATTACGAAGAATAATGGGGTTCTTGGTGGTCTCCATAAAACCGGCCTTGATAATGCCGATGTCATCGCTGTCTTTAAACCAGTTTTCTGCAATTTTCAACGCCTGATCCACCGACGTTTTACGCAGTGAACCATCCAGTGCAGATAAGGCAGCATACTGACCGCGCGTATCCTCAACCAGCCATGCCGGTTCGCCGGCACTACGTACCAAGCGTGCATCAGCGATGCTGGCGGTTACACTATCGCCACCACTGACGGGTGGTTTACCGGCACTCTCCATAGCTTTGGGTTTTTGTTCGGCTGCGGCCTTGCGGGCTTCAGCACTGCGCTCCCAAGCCTCACCCAGGCTTAACCAGCCGAGTTCGGGAGCCAGCGTTTCGGCATGGGCGAGTTGCTGACTGCGATTTTGTGTAGTCGGCGTGGAATACATAATCACCAAGCCGGTAAAAAACCAAAAAAACATGAATAAGCCCAGTACCACACCTACCCAGCGATGGACTTGATATAACAGCCAATTTAAAGACTTCATTGTTACCCTCTTAAAAAATAAATAGTGAGGAAATAATTAATAGGAAATAGTGGGCATTCTTCATAGAAGACAAAAAGTAGTTGACACTTTTTTGTCACAAAAAATGCTAATAATCTCTGTAGGTCGGGTTAGGCGCTAGCCGTAACCCGACACAAATACGTCGATTTGTCGGGTTACGCTTTCGCTAACCCGACCTACGCGACTTGAATGAGTAAATCCCGGATAAATCAAGATGTTTTTGTTAGTCGCGACTGACGTTTCAAACCCCGACCGATTTTTTTAAAGCCCGGAAATATAATTGGCCAAGGCATCAATTTCATCCTCACTCAATACGCTGGCAATTTTATTCATGACACCCTCCGGACTGTTACTGCGCTCACCCAGTTTCCAATTGACCAATTGGGTACGCAAGTAAACTCTGCGCTGACCGCCAATGACCGGGTAGGTTATATTATCGGCAATCCTGCCTTTACCACCATCACCGTGACAACTGATGCACGCCGGAATAGCCCTGGCCTGATCACCGTTGACGAACAAATTTTTGGCAAGCGGATTTTCGCCGCTTCCATCACCGGGGATCGGCTTTTGGCTGGCAAAATAAGCGGCAATATCAGCCATATCAGCGGCACTTAAGTCCTCCGCCATAATAGTCATGACTTCGTGCTTACGTGCACCGGACTGGAAATTGTTGAGCTGTTTGACCAAGTATCCGGCATACTGACCCGCATGATTGGGTATTTTGGCATCACTACTAATACCCGCTTCACCATGACATTCTTGGCAACGTCCCGCATCCGATTTCTCTTTGCCGATAAGCGGGTTGCCGCTGCCAAGGCGTTGCGCAGTCATTTCCCTACTCTCTTCAGCCGCCATACTTTTGACTGAGGCGAGCAGGGCAAAGGTACTGATAGCCAATAAGGCGTTTCTCTTCCAGCGTTTATGCGACAGTTGCTTATGTCGCATGGATGTAGATAAAACCGCTTTGATGTCTTGTTGCGACACCCCGCGCGACAATCCCATAATTATTTTGCAGCCTGCTTGTCTGTCGCTAGTTGTTGTACCGTTTCAAGCGCCTTTTCAACATTCTCCGCAGGTTTTAGTCCCGATAAAGTAGCCGATATTTTGCCATCCGGTGTCACAATAAAAGTAGTGCGCTCTGCAAATCCGTGGGTTATGTCGACACCGCGTGAATCTTTCTTTCCTTCAGCTGCTTCTCTAACGATTAAATCGTAGGCTTTTGAAATGGCACCATCGACATCGGAGGCAACCGCGACTTTGCCTGCACAATAGGCCGGATCAGCCGAGAAATCGTTAAGCCTGTCGATAGAATCCAAAGACACGCCGATAACCGAAGCGTTGGCAGCAGCGAATTTATCAACATTCACGGCAAAGGTATGCGCCTGAATATTACAGCCGCCGGTGTAGGCAGACGGGTAAAAGTAGACCACGACAGGGCCTTTCTGTAGCGCCTCTTTCAGTGAATAATTAAAGGCCTTGCCGGCCTGAGACGCTTGCGTTTGAAAATCCGGCGCAGCATCACCGGCCTTCAGGGCAGCGATAGCGGGAAAGGTGATGGCGCTCGACAAGAGGCAGCCCAATAGAATACGTTTCATAGTTTTACTCTTAAAATAAAGGGGTTAAAGGCAATGTTATTAAGTTAAGCAACCAACTGGAGTAAAACCGCTTTAGCTGTTGTGCAGGCAATAGCTGAAGCGATTGCACTCCAGTTTTTTAAACAACTTGCGCTTAACTTAAACATTGGGGTTAAAGTGGTTTGTAGGTATCGTGACAAGCGTCATCACAAGAATTGGATATTTCAATCGCCTTGGTTGAGGCGGAATCAAAGTCACTGGCTTCCACAAATTTTACAATTTCGGCGGCCATATCTTCGTATCTTTTGGCATCGGTTACCGCATCAGCGGCATTGCCGCGGTTTTCAAAAAAACCTTCGACCAGTTTGAAATCGCTCTGCATTTTTTTGGCCAGTGCGATGGTTGCAGCGGAGTCCTTACTGGCGATATTGCCCTGTAAGTTATGAGTATTTGTGTCTATTGACTCCATCAACGTTTCAAAATCAAATTCGGCTTCGGCATAGACCATGCTGCTTGCCAGCACGAAAATAATTCCGTAAAGGTTAATTATCTTACGCATATTATTTTTATCCTTAAATGGGTGGTTTCCATGCCACGCTGTTTTTGTCGACAATTTATTTAACAGATTGTCACAGTGATTCGTCTGTTCCGAGATTCGGGCAATAAAAATAACCAGGAAGGCAAGCCTTCCGGGTTAGGGTCGAATCCAGTCAGTACGACCGATTTTTTATGTTAAGCGAGCAGCTCTTTAATAACTTTTCCATAAACAACCGTAGGACGTTCTGAACGGCCCTGGTATTTATAAATCAATTTTAAATGATCCAAGCCCATTTGATTGAGAACAGTCGCGTGTAAATCATAAGTATCAACCGCTGTGCTTTTATCCGCCACCTGCAAACCAATTTCATCAGTTGCCCCATAGGTTGTTCCCGCTTTAACGCCGCCGCCCGCAAGCCATTGCGTGTAGCCCCAAGCATTATGGTCGCGTCCGGTGCCACTTTGGCCATAAGAGGTGCGACCAAATTCCGAAGTCCACACCACCAGCGTTGAATCCAGCAACCCCCGTTCTTTTAAATCAGCCAGCAGTCCCGCGATCGGTTTATCGACGGCTTTGGCATGTTGTGCATGGTTTTCTTCAAGGTTGGTATGGGCATCCCAGTTTCTGCTGTCACCACCCACATCCGTGGGGCCGGACACCACTTGAATAAAGCGTACGCCGCGCTCAACCAAACGTCGGGCACGTAACAGGCTGGTGCCGTAGCCTTTGGTCGCATCGTCATTTAAGCCGTATTGCTCTTTGGTGCTGTCGCTTTCTTTGCTTAGATCAACAGCTTCGGGTGCTGTCGATTGCATGCGCGATGCCAGCTCGTAAGCACGTACACGGGCTTGCAGCTCAGTGTCACCGGGGTATGCCGCGTCTTTCTTTTCATTTAGAAATTTTAAAAGGTTCAGGTTCTCGGTTTGTTGAGCCGCTGCTTCAGTTACCGGCCGATCCAGGTAAAGGATGGGGGAGTCACCCGGACGGAAAGCCGTCCCTTGATAAACCGCCGGCAAGAAACCGGAACTCCAGTTGATAGAACCGCCGGTAGGTTCTCTTTTACCATTGTAAAGCACCACATAAGCCGGTAAGTCAGGGTTGGCAGTACCGAGTGCGTATTGTATCCAGGCTCCCAGCGACGGGCGACCAGGGTTTAAGCCGCCGGTATTCAATTTAAGTATCGAAATATCGTGAGTCGCGCCTACTGTCACACTCGATTTGATAAAGGCAATTTTGTCAGCATGCTTGGCTATATTCGGCACCAAATCAGAGAACCATGCACCACTTTCGCCATGTTGTTTCCAGGTTCTGTTGGAAGCAAACAGCTTGCCGACACCGCCTTGGGTACTGGTTTTGATACCTTTCAGGAAAGAAGAGGGAACCTCTTGTCCTTGCAGTTTGATCAAATCAGGTTTGTAATCATATAAGTCGATCGTGCTGGGTGCGCCGTCCATGTGCAGCCAAATGACAGATTTAACTTTAGCCGGAAAATGGGGGGCTTTGGCCGCCAGTGGATCTATTAAATCAGCAGCTAATGCCGCAGATAGTAAGCCGCCGCCGGGCAGTAAGCCGCCCAGCGCAAGTCCGCCTAGACCGTATCCTGATTTGAGTAAAAAGTCTCTACGTGATTGATTGTTCATGATGCCTGTTTCCTATAAAAAAGTGATAGAGGTTATTAAAACCGGTATATAAACTCATTAGAGTTTGCAACCGTGTGCACCAGATCAACAAAAGCGGCCGCACGTATGGGGTCCAATTTAGGACTGTCTTTCAAGCCGGTAGGTATGCTGACCTCAAATTTACCTTCTGAAGTCTTGTCTCTGACGACTTTTTCATGGGTGTTCAAAAACTTTCCCAACGTTTCTTTTTCGGAATCAGTTGCTTTGCGTGCAAACAATATCTGATAAAGCCGATCCAATTGTGCCGACTCATCATTACCCGCCTCGTTAATAACCCGTCCTGCCAAGGCTTGTGACCATCCAAATACGATGTCACTATTAAACAGTGCCAGCGATTGTAGCGGGGTCGTGGTGACATCGCGCTTGCTGTGGGCTTCTTGTGCGGTGGCCATATCAAAGGTGTCCAGCAGTGGATAAGGAAGGCTGCGTCGGGTAAAGATATACAGGCTACGACGATTTTGATCTTTTTTATCTTTTGAAACTTTCCATTGAGTCGCGGCTGCCCCCAAATTTGCCGGTATGGGCGGGAACACGCTGGGGCCGCCGACTTTATCTTCCAAATTGCCTGAGGCTACCAGTAAAGAGTCGCGAATTTCTTCAGCTTCCAAACGTTTGCGTGGGAATACCGCCAACAGTTTGTTTTCAGAATCAGCCTGAACCGCATCTTCACGGTAATCAGAAGATTGACGATAGACACTGGACAGTAAAATCTCGCGATGTAACTTTTTAACGCTCCAGCCTTCCTTGACAAACTTGGACGCCAGATAATCCAGTAACTCGGGATTGGTAGGTTTTTGACCCGCTTTACCAAAGTCACTGACGGTTTCCACGATGCCGTGTCCAAAGTATTCTTCCCAGACACGATTAACGTAAACACGTGCCGTTAACGGATTAGTATCGCTGGCGATCCATTTTGCCAAAGCCGTTCTGCGACCCGAAGAAAAGGCGGTGGGTGTAATAACCGGTTTTTCATCGGTAATAGCTTCCGGAAATGCCGGTTGAACTTCCTCAAGCTTACGCTCATGGTCGCCACCAAAAAACACATAACTAGGGGGTGAATCGGGATGGCCTAATTCACTGACGCCAGAAATAGTCGTTGAGCCTGAAGCGGGCTTCAGATCATCCAGTTTTTTCAGTTGCTCGACCAGTTCTTTATATTCCTGACTCTTTAGCGCGATGTCTGGCGTGTAATTTTTACTTTCCGGACTCACACTGGCATCGCGAAGGTAAGCGACCATATCGTCTTCGTCAGTAATATTAGCCAGGCGATGATTAACCCAGCGATCCAGTGCATTCCATTGTTCTTTGGGTTTGAAAATGGATTCCCGGCTGTCGGTCAGGTAACGCTCATTATGATATTTAAGCGCTGCCTCACGATAAGGATCAATAATCGCTTTTTGTTTATCATGAATCTCTTTGGTCGCCGCTTCCCATTTGTCTAATTGTGTTTCGTATTTGACTTCTACCGCGCCTTTCTGTGCAGGGATATTGTCAACAGCACTGGTATTGGCAAAAAATGACTGTAGCGAGTAATAATCTTTCTGGCTAATCTTGTCGAATTTATGATTGTGGCACCTTGCGCACTCAACGGTTTGACCTAACATTACCTTGCCCACGGTATCGGTCATATCGGTAGTAATTTGATATTTACGCTGAACCAGGTCGCGTGAGTTGCTGTTGTCCGGAAAGCCTGCCAGAAAACCGGTTGCTACCAAGCCTTCCTGTTTATCAGGTAATATCTCGTCACCGGCAATTTGTTCCTGAATGAATTGAGAATAAGGTTTGTCGTGGTTAAATGCATTGATTACATAGTCACGGTAACGCCAGAAATTAGGTCGGGTATCATCATTCTGAAAACCTGTACTGTCTGCATACCGAGCCAAATCCAGCCAGCGACGCGCCTGACGTTCTCCGTATTTGGTTGATGCCAACAAGCGATCCGCGAGTTTTTCATAAGCATCCGGTCCGGTGTCGTTGACAAAAACGGCAACGTCTTCCGGCGAGGGGATAACTCCCCAAGCGTCCAAAGTGGCGCGGCGTATAAAGGCCGCCCGATCTGCATCAGGCGAAGGTGCCAGTCCTTTTGCTTCCAAAGGTGCCAAGATAAAGGCATCAATGGGAGTGCGCACCCACGCTTTATTATTAACGGCGGGTTGGTCGGGCGTCTTAACCGGTTGGTAAGACCACAGTTTTGATTTGCCGGCTTGTGGCGCTTGAGCATCAGCCACTACGGGTGTAGTGTCTGCCGCTATCGAGGCCGATTGACCGGTTTGCGGTGCTTGCGTAGCGGGTGGCGCTATAACTTCTGGAGTCGTTGCGGCTGCCGGTTTGCTTTCAGTGACGGGCGTTGCAGTCGGTGCTGGGGCTGGCGCAGCGGTGGGTGTTGCTGGTGAACCAATCACACCAACGGGACTGTTAAATAAATCCGGCTGTGGTTTTGTGCCGATGACGCCAACCGGGTTATTAAATAAATCCGATGCTGCCAAGGTTTCCCCCGCTATTGCACCGGTAAGTCCCCACAAAATTGCGAGATATAATTTCTTTTTGTTCATTGACGTACTCCAAAAATTAAAGCGTTCGAAACCTTTGTTATTGCCGCTGTATTAAAATTAGTGCTTGTGTTTTTCGGCAGGCACTTTAGCCTTGGGTGCCGGTATCGCTACTTTAGTCAATGTACCGCCCTCGGCTTCGTAGTATTGAGCGCCAACATAACCCGCTACTTTGTAGCCCTTGCCGGTTAATAGATCAGCCGACTTGCCGGAACGTCCGGAATGATTGGATACAGTGACAATCGTTCTTTCTTTAGGGATTAAATCCAGGCTTTTTTCCAGTTGGTCAGCCTGAATGCTCAGGTAAACAGGAAAGCCGCCAATTGAACTGACTTCATCGGGGCGACGTAAATCTATAATGAGCAGTTGATCGGGTTTTGCCAGCAGGGCATCCAGTTCGGCACGGTGAAGTTGTAATGAGGTGGGTTTGTAAGCGTCTGCTGCAGCGACTGGCGCTTCTACTTTTTTAGCGCTTTTAGTTACCCCAAAGGCGATAGGTGCGGCAAATATCAACAATAACAGCAGTAATTTAGAAGGTTTTTTCATGGTTTGTTCTCTAGGTTAATTATTAAAGCGCACAGCGGGTGCGTAATTACGATGCATTCTCTTGTAGTAAAGCAGCTATCGTGCCAATGCATTTAAAATGTTGAAAGAGTTGTTATGGGTGGCCTAACAATATGATTTTTAATGATAAAGTTTTGTTTATTCGGGTTGTCTAAAAGCCCTTTGGTTAATGTGTCGTGGTGATCCAAAATTAGTTTGTTGAAAAAACAGCAGCTCAGCATCAGGCAGTGTTTCTAAATAAACAGATAACCCCGGATAGCGGTTTAATTTTCTCAACAGCACCGTGAGCAGAAGTAAAATCTCAATCTTTACGTTTTTAATTCTTGATTCTGGTGAGGCAGCTATAGCAAGCAATTGGCGTAGGCAGGAATAAGACCACCCAAGCCTGTCCTGAGCTTGTCGAAGGGCGTAGCGCGTGGTGGCGTTTCCGGCATATCGTATAGAGTGCCGGAAACGCTTATTCTCGCTTGCGCTCAAAAAGCCTTATTCCGGCCTACGTCGTTTTCGGCACTTAATCTTCACATTGAGTCGGAAAAATCAGTGGTGCGCGATGCGCACACTACCAATCTAAACAGTAGTGTTGCGAAACTTGGAAGGTGTTATTTGTTGCGAGTTGCTTAACAAAAAAAGGCCCGGGATAAGCCCGAGCCGAGTCATTGGGATAGATTTACAAACGGAAATTCTGTGCAGTTCTTTTTGGTTTCATGCTTGAGGTGAAGCGAGACGGGGTTTGCAACTCCGTCACTTATTTAAACTCTTGAAGTCTTCAAACGTTTCGGTCGGGGGTTGCAAACCCCGACCGGCATCGGACTATCAAAATAGTTTTATATTTTTCCGCTTAACTGAATGCCATACCAAACCGGGTAAGGGTTGGGGCTGTATGAGTTCCAGCCGGTTTCATGAGCATTAGCACTAAACAGATTTTTTACTATAAAGCTAACATCCAACACATTTTTCTTTGTGCCAACACCAATAGCCGCATCTGTCAGAACATTACCATTAACTTGACCATAAGACGACAAGTTGTCAGTGTTGTTGTAACTGCTTTGGTAGTTGGTGGTAAAGCTGGTGTGGAACACATATTTGTCGAATATGGGTTTGGTGTAATCTGCGCCGACGACAAAACTCCATTTGGAAGCTCCTGGCAGGGGGCGCCCACTCATATCAACGTAGTTAGCCGGGAGGTAAGCCAACTCATCCGGTTTAACGGCATTTTTGTAATCTACATATTTTGCGATATTGTAAGCGCCATTCAAACGAATTGATAAGTCGGGGATGAGGTTAAAAACACTATCCAGTTCCACACCATGCACGCGCACTTTATTAACGTTGCCTTGAACTGCCGTATAAACGTCTACACCATTGTTATTAAGTGCAGTCTGATAGTCATCCTTCGCCTGGATCGATTGTTGATAGTTTTTTATATCCATTATAAAAGCATCGACATTAACGATCACCGCCTTATCCAGCCAGAAGGACTTTAGTCCCAATTCAGCGGCGTTGGTGAGTTCCGGTTTAACATTGCTTGGAAGGCCGTTGATATTGATAGCAGAACCTGATTTTTGACCATATTGCCAGGATACGTAAGTGGTAAAGTCATCATTGATCTTGTAAGTGGGTGTAAATTGGCCTGTAAATAGGACATCGTCGTACGTACTATCACTGGGGTTATACAACTGCCCAATTTGGGTCTTGCGGATTGCTTTGGCAGTACCAACCTGGTTTTGTTGGGCAGCGCTTAGGGCAGCATAGTTAGCGGCTCCAAAGTAGCGTTGAGCTACGCTATCTGCCAGTTGTAACTGGGCGGCAGAGTTGGTGCCTAAAACACCAGAGGCGTCGGAATTAAAACCGCCCAATTGTACACCACGTACGGCAACAGGATTAAAGGCAGCGCCGACCCCGTTTGCTGTTAAGTTAATATTATCTGTGGTTGTGCGATGTTCCTTGGTCACGCGAAAGCCTGGAATGACCGAAAATGCCTCCGTAAAATGCAGCTCTCCTTCGCCAAAGATGGCACCGGATAAAGTATGAATTTCCGTGTCTCCCTTTTTGCGTGCATCTTGCAAGGAATCTTTAAGCATGGCCAATCCGGCGCCGCGATCGGTGCCGGCATTGGTATCCAGCAATTTGTACTGTGCATCGTTGGCAAACCACGCGCCCGCATCAGATCCCCAGCCTGTTTTTGAAGCAACATCATTGTGGGTTTTCATTCCGAAAAGACCTGCTTTATAATCAAAAAAGCCGCCGGGATTATTTTTGATCTTAAATTCCTGAGTGTATTGGGTGTAATTTACGCCACCGCCGCCATCTACGCTGATATTATAAGGCGTGCCTTCGTCATTATGAGCGTCAAAACTATACTCGCGCACGGCTGTGGTTGAGCTCAGGACATGATCGGCGACCGCCCAGTCGGTTTGTAGTGAGGCACCTTGATTGGCTACGGTTTGGCCCTTGTTTTCATCAAACCAAACGGTTTTCCGTTGCTCGCCGCCAATATAGTCATTCCAGGTAAAGCCCCTGTTCTGAAAATAAGCGCGTGGGCCACTGACAACTCCAGCGGCATTAACAAATTGGTATAGTTTAGACTGCGCCGAGGTTCCTGTTATGTCTGTCCGGATGCCCGGTGCAGTCGGGTAATACGTTGGTCGGGAGTGAAAGAAATCCAGGCCGTTTTGAAGTTGTGGCTGCTGAGGTTCAAAATCGGCCATTAATTTCGTTGTTATAGTAGAGGTTGGGGTAAACAGTAACTGTACCCGTCCACTCAGTCGGTCTTTGTTGTAAAGGCTGTAGTTAGTGTCATAGGCTTGTTGATAAAACCCCTGTCCTTTATCGACAATAAAGGAACCTCGCCACGCCAACAAGTCATCGACCACGCTGCCGCCAAGTGCACCTTTTATAATAAGAGCCTCTCGTTGCCCGTAAGCTACGGAGAGATCCGCTGTCGGGGTAAATGTAGGTGCCCTGGAGGTAACGTTTACCTTACCGGAGCTTGCGCTCAAGCCACCCTCGGTGCCTCTGGGGCCTCGCGTAACAACTACGTTATCAACATCGTAGAAACTAAAGTTGGCAAGTTGTGACAGACCATAGCTGACATTGTCAACCGTTATGCCTACACTGGGATCTTGAGTTTCCGAGAATGAGCGCTTGCCTACGCCACGAATCGAAAGGGAAGCGCCACGCGTATTATTTTGGTTAAACTGGACGTTTGAAGCGCGTCGGGTAATACCTCCCAAATCCTGTACCAGTTGCTTATCAAGGTCTTTACCTGAAATAACGGATTCTGATTGTTTAACATCATGCAACTTTTCAAGTAGTGGAGGAGCGCGGCGACCTTTAACTACCACTTCACCCAAATCTTTGGTTTCCTCGACTTCTTCTTTTGCTGCTACTACTTCAGCAGGCTCGGTTGACGCTGTTGCAGGCGCTCCAGAATCAATAGCCGATGTTGCGCCGGTAGTCGGTGCGGCCCCCCCTCTTTGCGCCGCTTGCAATTGTTCCACTTGTGCACGTAAACGCGCATTTTCTGCTTGCAATTCATCCACAGCATTAACTTTATGAGTTTTATTTTTGTATTTTCTTTTGGTGTCTGCCGCCTCAACGTCCGCAAAAGTCATCAGGGAGGCGCCGGCAACCAAAGCAGCTGCCACGCATACAGAAATTGTCTTTTTGCGGCTTACCTTGAGTGGGATGGGTTGTTGTCGGTTAGTGTCATCTAAAAAAATACCTGCTAAATTCTGCTTCATTATTTATTTCCCTTATTTAAAAAAATCAAACCCACTAACCGCTTCAACGATAGGAAAGGTACATTAGGTTTTTGGCTAGCCAACAGTTATCAATCTTGTGTTGATGATTAATTTAGCCAGTAACATCCTCGAAATACGAAGGGTTATTATGATTAAAGCAAGGGCTATGCCACTAGTTTTTTTAGTTGAATTTTTATTGATAATATTTAAGGGTGGTTATTAATCAATACATTGATTTATAAGTATTATTTTTATTAGATGCAGGCTTTAATTTTTTCCAAAAATACTATTTTGATAGGCTGTTTAACTATTTTTGATTGATTTCAACTGCTTATGGATAGACATCCTCTGTTGATGCTGTGTCTGTTAATCAGCATGTTGGAAATAAGCCGGCAAGTTTCTTTGGTGGATCTTTTTTTAGTGAATCTTTAAAAAATAGCGCTACCCACTAAGGCGGGACAGATTAAAGGTAACTCGCAATAAATAACCCCACCCTATCGTTCCCACGCTCCGGCGTGGGAATGCCGACAGTGACGCTCCCGCGTCACGCAACGCTGGAGCGTTGC
>CAIUYS010000359.1 GCA_903903365.1 uncultured Methylococcaceae bacterium | reverse complement strand
CGCACCTAATCTACCGCTCAATAGTCATTTTGTAATCGTTTTTATACGAAATAACTTTTAAAATAATCAAATTTAAATAAAAATAAGCGTTTCAACACACGGTGAGCTACACTATAATTAATTTTAAATATAAAGGTGATCGTGATGCCTGTCTCTTCAAACCCATTAGGTTACGCTTGGCTCATTGAGCATTTTTCACTTCCACATCAATACCTAGCTGTTGTTTGCTGTAGCGCCAAAATTTCATGCATCAATAAAGAGGCTTCCAGCCAGTTCTACCCTGTCTCCTATCGCCCTCATAACGATACTACTGTTGATTACCTAACCTTTGCACTTAAATACGAGTCGCTCAATCTGTCTTGTCTAACAGCAGTGTTTCTGCAAAAAACCGTAAAATCCGAAATAGAGCAGGCGTTACACGCCAATCCAACCAGCAAGTACAATCGGCTGATGGGATTTTATTTCGAATTGTTGACCTATCAGACATTGGAGGTGCCTGATCTGTCCACCGGAAACTATGTCGATGCCGTTGATGCCAAGCGCTATTATGTCGCGCCTCCGCAGCGCGAGAGAAAATTTCGCGTGAACAACAATCTGGTTGGCAATGGCTGGCTCTCGGCGCTTATGACGCGTAATGCAGGCCTAATCGGAAATGATGAGCTTTGTGACTTGGCGCGAAAACCTTTGGCGCATCATTCAATGGAACTATTGGCAAGGGCAACGCATTACCTGATTGCACTGGAGACCAAGTCGACTAATGAGATTGAGGCCGAAACGCTTACGCCAGGCAAACAAATGAAGTTCATGTTTGCGTTGGAGTCCATTAATCACGATGATCTTACCAAAGAAAAACTCATTGCCACGCTTAACATCATTAAAGACAAGCATTACCAAGAATTTGATTACCGCTACCAGCAAAATTATTTAGGAAAAAGCGGTCGCGGATATGCCTCTGTCAATTATGTGCCGCCAAAGCCTGGCGATGCGCATAACTTAATGGGTCACTGGTTTACGTTAAGGGAGCGCGTGTTAAGCTCGGACATGCCAGCCATTGCCAAAGCAGCGGCCTTGTCATCAAGTTTTGTCTATATTCATCCCTTCATGGATGGCAATGGGCGGTTAAGTCGCTATATCATGCAGGACACGCTCTACCGCGACAAAGTCATTGATCAGCAATGTGCACTACCCTTGTCTTCAGGTATTCTAAAAGACATCGGTGGCTATTATCGGCTATTAAGCGAAACCTCCCGCCTCATCATGAAATCGGTCCACTTTGAATTGCTGGATAATTATTCGGTAACGGTACTAAATGACACAGCCGAACTCTATCGGCATTTGTGTTTCGATGCGCATGCGCACTATTTGTCTGATGTTTCCAGAAAAGTGGCTGTCGAATTAATTCCGGATG
Source organism: uncultured Methylococcaceae bacterium (assembly GCA_903903365.1). GTDB lineage: Bacteria > Pseudomonadota > Gammaproteobacteria > Methylococcales > Methylomonadaceae > Methylobacter_C. Next base: position 11,055 of record CAIUYS010000359.1, on the reverse strand, counting down.
AACTTGAGAAACTTCAACAGTTTGATCGACTCATGGAGCATTTAAACGAATCGCTTGACCTGCCAGAAAAGGATCTGGGGTTAATTGCCAACTTACTTATTGGCAGTCAAGGCAAAATCAGTGTAAAAAAAAGAACAGGCACTCTCCAGCCTATTCACACCGATGATTTAAATCGCGCTGAAGCCATTTATGCCGATCTGTTTAATGATTTAGACAATGACACAGCGCTGCATTAGGGGTTATTTAAACCAAGTCGCAATAATTAATTTACGGGATGCTCTGAATTGCTGACTAATCGCCAGACTAAAAAATCATCCAGAAGCTGTATATCATGTAAAATCATTTGTAATGCAGGTCTGTGTAATCACTTCTTGGGAGTCATAGGAGATAAAAATGCTTCAATTTTCGCAAGGTAATATATTTGAAGCCATTGACAGATCACGAGTAGAGCTTGCTGTCGTCTTCGGCCACGTCGGATTCAATCAAATGAGAGTATGCTGGGCAACCTTTTCAGCCCGCCATCCACAACTGGTAGGAGTCAGAGATCCTTTCACCAGCCTGGAAAATGGTCCAATACGAATATCTGATGGTAGATGGCTCTGGTTCGTATCAGAAAAAGAAAATCACGGAATGACAGATGGACACCTCGTAAACGCTCTTGACGCTTCGCTTTCATGGGCATCGAGGCTGCACATAAAGTCTGTTGCTACAAATGGAGTTGCAAATACCGATCACGGCATTGATACAGCACATAACCGTCAGAGTGATGAGCAACGGGCACGTTTCTTGATCGCTTATGCGGCCGCTGCAGAGCAGCAGTATGGCGTCAACATCGAACTTATCAGCCTGAACGACGTGTTTTTACGTGTGCGCTGATGCCGCCCAACATCGCACTCAACCGGCGAGTGGATTCAATGCGATTTTATTTTTCAGCTTTCCGTGCCGTGCCCGGTTAGCTTAACGTTATTCTTGGTTTGAGTGATGAATATTAGACAAAAAATACTTACTCTCTAATATGTTGGTTGGTTGGTTGCCTGCTTGTTGCCGTTACCTCCTTGACACCATCGAGCTTCTGGATAACATGTAAAATCGTGTGTAGGCACGGCGAGTATTTGCTTCTGCCTATATGCAAGGCCAAGCCGGAACTTAAGGAAAGGTTCCTCTGAATGATATTGACCCGTTGTTCAGCTTCGGCGGATCATATTCCTGTAGGCCCGCGAACTACGAACGGAACCTCAAACCCCGGCACTTCAAAACAGTGGAGATTTTAGATAATGAGTGATAAACAATGCCATAAACTATTATCAGCCGTTGCTCTTTTGCTTGGATTCTTAACGTTGTCACCGAACATAAACGCACAAGGCCATACGGCGAACAAAATCAGCCCTTCAAATAATTATTCGGACAGTAAATTAAATTTTACTTTGCCGTTTCATCTGATTGACGGGTACATATTCATTGACGGTCAGGTTAATGGAAAGAAAGGGAAGTTCATGTTTGACACAGGTACGCCTTTCGCGTTTTTTCTCAACCATCATTTTGTGCCTTTGGCTAAAGACAAGTATCTATCAGAAGGACATGCCGCTTCCGGGCAATTTATTGTGTTGCATACCCAAAACCGGGCGGTTTCGATAAAGTTGGCGGATCAAATACAACTTGATGGTTTGAAATCAATGCCACATTCCAATTTTGATTTTATTCAAAATAACGTCATGGATAAATTCCTGGGCATGGCGGGGCATGGTTTCAACAAAATTTATCTATTTATCATTAATTATGATGAGCAAACCATCGATTTCCAGGCCTTTGAGCAAACGGGTAATGCGCCAAGAGACGCTGTGGAGAAGGATAAAATCATTGTCACATTGCCTTTTATCGCGACAGGAGGTGGCAAGACGCCTGAGCTTGATTTTTTCATAGGCCATGAAAAAATGGCGGGGTTTTTTGATACGGGTAACTTAGGGAGTTTAACGCTCACCCAAACTATGAAAACCCGATTGGAACAAGAAGGCACCCTCAGCGTGGAAGAAAAAAATCAATTGTATGAGCCTCATGAACCTGCTTTATACTGTACCATAAAAAAATTACGGTTTGAGAATCAGGCATTGGAAGATATTCATCACGTCCAACTCGAAATTGGCAAAGAAAACAAAATAGGCATGGGCTACCAATTTTTAAAAAACTATGTCAGTGTGTGGAATTATAAAAACAAAACCATCACGTTGTTGAAGCGATGAATTCATCCATACAACCTTTGACGCGCCAAGCTTAGGCGATTCATAATGATCAAACAACTGTCACGCCCATCAATCCGTCTGAGAGAATTCAATCGTATCGAATGGCTCGACGGCAACCTGGCCATCATCTTTCAGCGTGGCAATCAAGGATCGTAGGGCGTAACCAGGGACGGGTTCCGCCGAATGAAAAACCAGACATGTGATGAGTGACGATTACGGTGATTGGGTTCTCAACAATGACTCAAAATTCGATATCCCCGATATGAAACACACCAAGACACCTTAGAGGACTCCTCATGAAGTTGAAAAGCCCAATCCTTTTTTCTTTGCTCTGGATAGCGTGCTCCCCAATCCAGGCTCGGGCAGAAGTGCGGCCGCCCATGCCAACCCATAGTACTGATAAATACGGCTGCGAGTGGCAGTGGCTAAGGGGCGGCGGCATTGGCTTGTGGGCGGAGAATTGCAAGCTCGCCACCGGAAACTGGCATGTAGACTGGGAATCCGCTTTGCCCGGTTTTGCCCTCTGGCATGATGACGATCGTGTTGCAACTGTTGTTCAGATCTTCCGTAAACCTCCAGGCGCTTCAATTGATACTGTGCTTCCAGAATTGAAAAGCCGTCACTATGTGCCCGATGTGGTCGACTGTCAGTTCAAGCCCGTAAATATACGTCCCGCGCCACGCACTATCGCTTTCTTCGACATCAGACCCGAGGGAGAACGCCTCAAGGACTTTGAAAGCCCCCCTAAGGATCAAGTGCCACCCCCTCCCTGTGGCGAATACGGTTGGTCTACTCACGGGATTCGCTACTTTATTTCTGATCTCCGCCAGCCTGAATTAATACTGTATGTTAATGAAGGTCAGGATGGCACAATGATCGAACCCGACAGTATTGTTTTTGAGTGATGAAGATGCCCGTCCACGCTTCGCAGTCTGCTCACAGGAGCTATCAGGGGGGATCCAAAGCTTATTCACGGCTCATCTTTCTCTAGCTATTCCTATAATGGCTCTGTGCCGTTCGGGGTTAACAGAACAGAGTCCACTCTTTAGATCGCTGACGTCTGTCGGTATGGCTAGCCCGACTTCTAATCATTGTGTCAAATCCGGTGCGGGGATGGCTTAACATCCTGAAACGGGGCGATAATAATACATTGGGGGCGTTTGAAGATAAGCTAGCAATGCTAGTGAATACTTTTACCGGTACCTGTGACAAGATTAATTAACACAAGTAATAAAGCGGACATACAACAACTCGCATCTTGTAGTGACACAACAGGTGGCTATTGGGCGTTATGCGACCATTAAATTCTACACAAACGAAAATGACTTTTTTATCAAATTTTTTCAATTGTAATTACTGGTATCATCTTCTTAAGTGTCGATGCTAATTCATGAATGTCAGTATCGTGCAAACCAAATTTAATTTCTACATCTCGATACAGCTTCCCTCCTCCGTATGAAAATCGCAGGGTGTTTTCGGAAAGTGATACCAAATTAGCTGTACATTGTTCGATAAGATCTTCGTTATCACTTTCAAAGTGACAAACATCGCCATCCGGAAATTCGAATTGTCTTTGAATCATGAAATAAGGCTCGTCTTCTGTGTCCAGATCATCATGAAACAATACCTGATAATAATCACCGCTAATAGTTACTGACACCGTTTTAAACTCAAGAAATATCTTCATCTTCTTTTATCTTCTCCCACATTTCATTTTCATGAAACCACATTGGATCAGCATTTAGTTGTAAATACTCGTCAACATCAGTTCCTTCAATCATTGATGGTCTTTTTACTCTGACTTGTTTGCCATTCATGAAAACCCACATATACTTTTCTTGCATTTCTGCTTTTGCTGCCTTTTTCGCCCGCTTTTGTACAGTAGTGAGCTTCTTTTTTACTTTTGTCATGGCTTCGACCTATTTTTCCTTCTATAGACAAATAAATCTGTTTTCATCGGATTATCGCATATAGTGTAGATTGAATATCTGTAAATGGCCGATTGTTCCCATTAGGTGAGACAGATTGCTGATTTCATGTTTGAACCTTATGACTTACCCCTTAATCAAGACCTCTAAAGCCGTCTGTCTCTGGCTAAGGCTTTTCGGGTGCCTACAAAGACCGCTAACGTTTTGGCTCTCGTTAATCCTGTATAAATAAGGTTACGGTAAAGCATCTTAAAATGTTGACTAAGGACAGGAATAATAACTGCTTTAAATTCGCTGCCCTGAGATTTATGAATGGTAATCGCATAAGCCAAATCGAGTTCCATAATATCTTCTTTCTTATAGTGTACAGTTCGGTGATCCGGATAAAAAGTAACCACCGCCGTCAGTTCCTCGTTATCTATCGTCACGATTTTGCCAATATCGCCATTGAAGACATTCAGGTCGTAATTATTACGCCGGTGAATCACCCGATCCCCTTCCCTGAATAGCCGCTCGCCCACTTTCAATTGGCACTTGTTTTCTGCGGGTGGGTTGGCTTGTGCTTGAATCACCTTGTTAAGATTGGCAGAACCCAGACTGCCACGGGTCATCGGCGTTAATATCTGAATTTCGGTATCCTGCCCGTGGTATTTGGGGATCCATTCAAGATAGAGCTTAACCACACTGTCAACGGCAGACAAGCCATAATGCAGTGAAGACCAGGGATGTATTTTCTTGACCACCGCTTTCAGCGCATCAACCTGAGCTTCAGTTTGGGTTAATTGCGCAATAGCCACATGTTTGAATTTATCAGGAACCACGAATTCCACTTCATAAGCGGACTTGATCGGCTCCTCTATTCTGAACTCGAAGGGTGACGGCGTGGACTGATCGGCGACCAGGTTCTCCAGTTCCTGTGTTTGCCAGTCAAAATGCCGTTTCACGCGGCTTATAAAGCCCAGCTGTTCTTGCGTCGCCTCGTCCGAATCGATAAACAAACAATCTGCACCTGTTTTCCAGAGTTCAGGATTTTTAAACGGCGAGCCAATCGCGGGTGTTTGTCCTTGATTGATCTGATGCGCGAATTGGATGATCAAGGAGGCTTGCGCCTGACGAAACACCTGGGTCAATCGAAAACAGGGGATAACAGCGGAAGCAATCATGTCCTTAAGGACATTGCCGGCACCAACAGCGGGTAATTGATCCGGATCACCGATAAACAGAACCTGGCAAGTAGCGGGTACTGCTTTTAATAAGGCCGCTGTTAAGCTGATATCCAACATCGAGCATTCATCAACAATCAAAAAATCGGCTGTTAACCGGGTGTTTTCATTCATCTGGAACTCACCGCCTTTCCATACCAGTAACCGATGAATGGTTTTAGCGTCCCTGCCAATCACCTCGCCCATCCGCTGCGCGGCACGGCCAGTAGGTGCCGCCAGTAAAACGGTCTTGCTCATGGCCTCCAGCAGCCGGACGATCACTAAGGTTGTCGTGGTTTTGCCGCAGCCAGGACCGCCCGTCAGTATTGAAAAACGGTGTTGCACCACGCCGTTAACGGCATGGGCTTGTTCATCACTTAACGCGATGTGTTTACGCTGACAATAGGCAGTGACCCAGTTCGCAATTCTGTCCGGCTCACTGGCAACAGGCCCCATCATTTTTTTTAATATAGTGGCCACGGCGGTTTCATCATAAAACAGGGTCTTTGAGTAATAGCCGATAGTTTCCACATTAGCGTTGGTCAGTCGTCGGCTACGCAGCTGTCCCGCTTGTTGCATTAAGTCCAGATACGCTGTCAGCCGTTCACCCAGGTTTATGTCAATGAGTTCAATGATGCCGGTTTTAATCTGTGGCTCCGTCAGATAACAATGGCCTTGCTCACGACTGGCGGCCAACACGTGTTTGATCGCAGCCAGCAGGCGGGGTTGGGAGTCTTCCGCCAAGCCAATACTGAGTGCCACTTTATCCGCCGAGAAAAAGCCAATCCCGTAAAAATCAGTCGCCAAACGGTAAGGATCGTCGGTGACCATCGCGATCGCTTTATCGCCATAGTCCTTATAAATGCGCACCGCAAACAGGGTGCTGATGCCATGGCCCTGAAGAAACAGCATCACTTCTCTGACCGCGCGATGTTCAGTCCACGCCTGTTCAATCAGGTTTAGTTTCTTGTGGGCGATGCCGGGAACTTCGGTTAAGCGGTGAATGGCCGTTTCAAAGATAGCCAGGGTTTCTTTCTGAAAATACTGAACAATCTGCTTGGCCGTTTGCGGGCCTACCCCCTTAATAAGACCGGAGCCCAGATATTTTTCAATAGCTGCCGTCGTTGCCGGCTTTTTTTCCAGTGCTTCAGTGGCTTTGAACTGACGCCCGTATTTATGATCAACGGTCCAGGCACCACGAAATTCCATGGTGGCACCGGCAAAGACTTTGGTCTGATGGACTGTGACCGTTTCTTGTTGCTGTGATTGAAAAGGTTGTACACGCAATACCGACCAGCCCGTCTTAGCGTTGTGATACGTCACCCGATTGACAATACCGGTCAAGGTTTCGGTAAGGGTGGGCATCGACGACCCCTTAATGCGCGTAACTCATGAATGACTATCAGGTAATAGGGACGAAAACCGGGGCATGTCCGTATTGTGAGGCCTGGATGAACTGACATCAGGCAAGCCTTGCAGATAAATCACGTCCGTTTTGTAATTAACATAGGACTGGAAGATATATTCATGCCAATAATTATCTGACAAGCCATATTTCAGTAGATTTTCCAGGGAGTTTGCCGTTGTCCTGGTTTTCTTGGCGCTAATCGTGCGCTTAAGATACGCTTCCCAGCTATTCTTATCAGGGCTAAGCAATACATAGGGTGTCGTGAAGATAACACTATAATCAAAGGACTCTAAAACAGGGGGTAAAACTCTGGCCAGCCATAGCTCACCAGGCTGTGCTCCCTTATAACCCGCAGGGCAGAAACAGGGAATGACGGTATGGCCGGTCAGCTCTTTTAATAAAACGTGGTTACCCTGACGCCCCATAAATTCATAAATACCCATGCGCGAGTCTTGCATCACCTGCATGACGCCGACCATGCTTGGGTGTAAACCCAACGGCTTGGCCAGATCAATAATAATCGTGGCGAGCGTTTCTTTATCCAGTCCGATACTCATATCAAACAATAACCAACAGCTAAAATAGCTTTTCGTGAGTGGACTCATCGGCGGACTGCTTGGAATATACGCATCATCAGCCGCTTCAACTGTATTAAAGAAACGACTCAAGGCCGGTTCAGGAATAGCTTGTAAAACTTCTACCAGTATCGATAGTAAGTTTTGGGTATGAATATAAATGGCATGTAACGGATCATAGCCCGCGTTAAAGGCCGCTTCTGCGGTGATGACTTGCTTGAACAGGTCTTCCGTTGCGGTTTTTTGCTGTCGATACGCCTTGAGATCAATAACGTTGTTGACCGTGGACTTGTTGAGTCGTTTTAATACTTTAGCGGCTATTTTTTTCATGGCTTACTTTACGTGACTGAGGATAAGTCGGCAAGGACTGAAAACTTTTCAATGTAATCAGTCGATAGATGATTCATCCAGGTCGAAAAAAGGAACATCCAGAAGCTCGGACAACATTCTGCCGGCCATCGTCTTTCCGATACACCCTACACCCATTAAGAATACTCGCACTGAAGTTGTTCCCATATTCTCCGATTCTCAACTAGTGATTGGATAACTTCCGCCATTTAAATGGCTTTTTAACGGTAGATTATCTAAACTGAATAACTAATCAATGCGCATTAAAAAGTTTCAGGGTTTATCAACGATTCTTTGGAGCCTTTTGTTTGTGTTTGTGTTTGTGTTTGTGTTTGTGTTTGTGTTTGTGTTTGTGTTTGTCTTTCTCTCAATCTCCCTTGTCGGGTACCCCAAGATTTTCCTGACGCAGCCATCCTTCGTGGCTACGGTAAATGTCTCCCCCATCAATAACCGTTCTTTTGGTCAATTAACGCCAAGATAAGGATTTGATGAAAAGTCGATCAAAACATTTGGCACGCAGCTACATTTAGCCATTAATTTAAGCAACATTTTTTATATTTTTTACCACTGCCACAAAGGCAAGGATCGTTACGTCCAATATAAGAAGATTGAACAGGCGTTTGTTTTATCGTTTTGTCAGTCGCTGTTATTTCCCCTATTTCACCGGCAAACTGCTGTATATTTTCCACTATAGTTGGCAGTAACTCTAAGCACGACCATTCAGCATACATCTCAATGTCGTCTTCGTTTACTTCGGCCGGAATTCCCTGTTTGATTTCATCAATGAACTCGATATCATCAAAATCATCATCTACTAGAAATTGAATAATCTTGAAGCTCTTATCGATTGTTTCTATCTCTCGGTTCGCGTTTCTGGCAACAAGCTCACTAGTCCATAATTCCGACCGTAATTCCAATCCCAAAAAGAACCCCCAACTCCAATCCTTCAAGGTATCAAACAAATCCAGAGTCATTTGTTTTGGGTCGTAAGGAAAATGAAGATTACCTTTCAGATGCATTGTGTTGTAATGATTGTAAGCATTTAAGAGTTCTTCAAGCAATTTTTTCATCGACTCAATAGATACGTATTCATGACGTTCATCATCAAGGATAATCGGTAGCCATTCATTTGGCATTATCAGTTCCGGTGTTATTACCACTGCGTATAATAGTCCTTGTATCTCTATTGGATTTAAATATTCCTCCCTAGGATCAATATCTTTTAGCAATTGAGATAATTTCTTCTGAGTCTTTTCACTTAACATTTTTCTAATGGCTCTAATTTTTGTATCGACAGCGTTACATTATTATATACATGTAAACAATGCATAAAGATGACTGGCGTCGCAATGACCACAATTGGCCGACGGCTGCTCGACTATCCATAAATTTCTTGATTTCCAATGACGACTTTCACTTGGCATAGCCTGTATTTTCTTTTTTTAACAGGGTTATTTTGCTTGATGATAATAACGCTGACGGTGTCCTGTCGGAATATTGGAATTTATAACGGAAGAAAAACCGTCAGAACCGGTTAAGACGCTAAGGTATCAAACCTATTTGTTCTTTAAGTCGTGGCCCAGGTTTGAAGGTGACAACACGTCGGGCAGTGATGGGAATTTCCTCGCCTGTTTTTGGATTCCTGCCAGGACGGACACCTTTGTCGCGAAGCTCGAATTTACCAAACCCAGAAATTTTTACGAACTCACCCTGCTCTAAAGTCGCTTTAATTTCCTCAAAAAACAACGCTACCAGGTCTTTTGTGATGCGTTTGTTTAAGCCCAATTCGTCGAACAGTTGTTCAGCAAAATCTGCCTTGGTTAATGCCATGCCATCCTTCCTTCAGTTTTCCAGTAATTTTGCCGGTTAAGATCCTGTTCAAACAGGATCTTAACCGGTTACCGCGCGTTGTTAACCGTTAACGGCGTCTTTCAATCCTTTGCCGGGTTTAAAGGAAGGGATTTTTGCCGCAGCAATAGTGATTTCCTCACCGGTTTGTGGATTACGTCCCTTACGTTCTGCTCTTGCTTTGACTTCAAAAGAGCCAAAACCTACCAATGCCACGGAATTACCGGATGCCAGGGTGGTTTCAATGGTTTTAAGCAAGCCGTCCAGCGCACGGCTTGTGTCAGCTTTGGTTAGGTTAGCGTGTTCAGCAATGGCGGTAATCAGTTCCGATTTGTTCATAAAAAGCTCCTTTAAATACTAACGAAAAAATAGTGAAATTGTCTTTATGGCGTCTTTCTGCGCACGCTTTGAATAAGGCCACTAATTATTACAAACTTTAGTAAATAGGGCTGAAGTGCGTAGCGTTTTTAGGCCGCGTTGCCCAAGCATGTTTAAGATCTTGAGGAACGGCGGTTTATTCTACACCGATGCAAGGCCGCATCAATGACTGAGCTACAAAATACCAGCAATTCCCAATTTAAAACTTTAAGTTTCAACTGGCAATTCCATTCCGTATGAACAGCATCAGATGCGGCCAGTAAGGTGTCACTTTTCTAAGTCGACGTCAGTACATCGCAAAAATGGGTAAATCCAGTTGCAGGAGTGCGGGCTACTCGGTAGAACAGAAAGTTGTAACCAACTGCATGAATGGGTTGTCGAGAAAATCAGGAGTTTTGCGACAACCAGGCCCCCCCGTAAATTCAACGTTTTTTGTGTCGCAAAAGTTATGGCGCGAAAGTGCATATATTCGATACACTTTTGCGACTCTATTCTTATGAGGTCTTGCCACACATCTAATCTGGCTGCTGACATCGACTTTGACAATCCGCTGACATCGACTTAGAAAAGTGACAGTGTTTTTAGGTGGCATGAAAAAACGTTAACAATACTTTTGTTTGTTTAACGTTCGTAACAAGGCCTTTTCCACCGACAAATCGACAACAATTTGTATAAAATTCTTTACAGTATCTCTTTTGAGATACATACTCTGTGAGTATGTCTTTGGAGAGATAAAAATGGCCGCACACACATCTATGCTACACGTCCGTATAGACGACGAAACTAAAGCGCAAGCAACCCAGACACTCGCCGCTATGGGGTTGTCGGTATCTGATGCCGTCCGCTTGTTTCTGCATCGCGTGGTGGTTGATCAGGCTTTTCCACTCGAATTGAAGGTGCCGAACGCGGAGACACGTAAGGCGATGGCCGAAGCTGACGAAATTGTCAGTACACACCATGCACGTTTTTCAACAGTTGCCGAATTGTTCGATGACCTCGAAAAAAACATCGACAAGTAAGAGAGCGCCACTACCACGGGCAGCGGATTACACAAAAAGCTTCCTCAAAGACTGGGAGCGATTGTCTCGATCTGGTCGGTACGATTTGAACAGGCTCAAAAAAGCCATGTTG
>CAIUYS010000358.1 GCA_903903365.1 uncultured Methylococcaceae bacterium | reverse complement strand
TTCTCTCTTACCAAAAACCACCGGTCTGATGCCATGGGGATCTCTAAAACCCAAAATCCCAACACCTGCGATCATAATAACAACCGCATAAGCGCCACGGCAGCGGCGATGAACACCTCTGACGGCCTGAAAAATATCATCGACACTTAGATCCAGTTTACCCAGGCTTTGTAGCTCATGAGCAAAAACATTTAACAGGACTTCAGAATCAGAATCGGTATTAATATGGCGTTGATCCTCTACGAACAGGGCTTTTTTCAACTCCTCGGTATTGGTTAAATTACCGTTATGAGCAAGTGTCAGTCCAAAAGGGGAGTTAACATAAAACGGTTGCGCCTCTGCAGAACTGGTGCAACCGGCTGTTGGGTAGCGAACGTGAGCTATGCCCATGTTACCTTTTAGCTTTAACATCTGAGCGTTGTTAAACACATCACGGGTTAAGCCATTATCTTTACGCAAATGCAAGCGCCCGCGCTCACAAGTGACTATGCCGGCAGCATCTTGGCCACGGTGTTGCAAGACAGTCAGTGCATCATAGAGTTCCTGATTGACAGCTTGATGTGAAACGATAGCAGTAATACCACACATAATTTTTTCTTGAATCTAAAGGTTGTTAACGATAATGAATATATTCAGCCAATGCTGACGGGATATGGTCTAGTGACCATAACGCGCAGGTTTGAAAAGATGGCAGCAATTTTGATTTTTTCCACCAAACATCATTCGGCAAGGCGGTTAGCCCTGCCAGCATGACTAATACCACAACAACAACCGTGCCGCGTAAAACACCAAAAACCATTCCTCCCAAGCGATCTGTAAATGTTAATGTTGGTTTTTTTATTGCTGCACCCAAAAGTCCCTGGATTAAGCGACTCACCAGCAGGGTGATTAAAAGCAACGATAAAAAAGACGCCAGGGTTTTAAGTAAAGGATGGGGGATAACGGATTCCAGGAAAACAGAAAATTCCCGGCTAAAATTTAAACCAATCCCGATTGCCAACAGCCAACATACGAATGAAAAAAATTCCAGGCTAAAGCCCTTCAGGAATCCAGATATCAAGGCAATAAATACCAATCCGATAATGACATAGTCTATCCAAATCATTTTTAGATTATAAAATTCAACATTTAAATTGATGTATTACTCGGCAACCAGGAGCGATTGTATTTTTTGACTATCCATTTTTGCCTTCATTTCCAGCGCACGTTTCTTATCAAGCGTAGGCCCCACTTTAACGCGATAAAGGGTTGTGTTACCTGCGCCTTTAGACATATCCATGGTCACGGGCAAACCTTGTTTACGTAACTTATCCACCAGTGTCACGGCATTTTCTTTTTTACTAAAAGTACCGGCCTGAAGAGTCCAGCGACTCAATTCAGATTTTGACGTTACGGGCTTAACAACTGTTTTATCGGTGGTGTTATCCATCGATGTAATTAAAGCATTTACTTTTTCGGCTGGTTTAGACGCTGCTGCTTCAGCTTTTTTTACTGATTTTTTAGGTGTCTCACTACCGATATCCGCCTCCAATGGCGGTTCCTGAGTTGCTTTAGTTCCGGAAAGAGCTTTTTGGGTTTTTACCGATTTATTGGTTTTGTTTGCTGCACCGGTATCCAAAGCCGTTGATGAGCCATCATTTATTGGCACATCACCTGCAGGTTCTTCACCTTCTGCCATATCGGCTTCGGGTTCATTATTTAAAGACGCATCTTGAGAAAGCTGATTATCTGGTGATAGCTCGGCTTCTTCTTCTGTGTTGACCACCTTTTCAGAACCCGCATCAGGCGCATTCAAAACCTGATTGGCATTGGTCGGTAATTTATTGGCAGATTCTTCGCCCGTGTTAACCGGTGTCGCTGGGATAACCAGTTCACTGACTGATTGACCGCTATTATCGACAGGGTCATCAAACAGCATGGGGATAAAAATAGCAGCCAGAGCCGTCACCACGACGGCACCAATCAACCGTTGTTTTAATTCTTGATTCATTTTGTTAACTCACCTTTTCTCAAATTCATTTAAACAATCAGATACTAAAAAAAACGATCCAAAAACCAGTAGTAAATCATCGTCTAGTGACTGGTTTTTAGCCGCGTTATAAGCTTGCGCAAAACCGCTAAAACCGAAGCTTGCCCGTGCCACTGAACTTTGTGAAAAAATCTCCCGCATAACCGATTCAGTCACTGTTCTTGGGTTGGCCAAGGGGGCAAAAAACCAGTCGTAGACTATCGGATTCATAATCTCCAGCACACCCGCTATGTCCTTGTCTTTCATCATTGAAAAAATCGCGTGTATTCTTTTTCCAGGGAAAGTCATCGTTAGATAATCAACTAATGTTTTGACGGCCTCCGGATTATGTCCTACATCCAACAGCACGGGGATTTTATCATTAATCAATTGAAAGCGACCGAGTAAATGGCTATTTTTAATTCCGGCTCTAATGGCCTCATCGCTCACCGGCAGTTTTTTTGACAACAGATCGACCGCCAAAATAGCTGTCGAGGCATTACGGTATTGATGTTCGCCTTTTAACCCCGGCTCCGGTATTTGATCAATATGTCGGCCATTTGCAAACCAATCCCAAGTAGCTGCCTGCTTGGTATAAGAAAAATCCTTGTTAATACAATAGAGTTGCGCTTCTTTATCAAGGGCACTATGCAACAATGAGTCAGGAGGATTGCAATCGCCCACGATGGCAGGTGTTTTTACCCGGAATATACCGGCTTTTTCTTTGCCTATAGCTTCGCGCGTAGCACCCAGCCAATCCACATGATCAATACCGATGCTGGAAATCAACGAGACATCGGGATCAATGATATTAACGGCATCAAGACGACCGCCCAAGCCGACTTCAAGCAATTGAATATCCAAACCCGAGCGCCAGAATATATCAAGTGCAGCCAGCGTACCAAATTCAAAATAGCTTAATGAGGTATTGCCCCGGACGGCTTCTATTCTTGCAAAGGCTTCACAAATAAGTTCATCAGATACCGGTTTACCGTCTATTTTTATTCTTTCATTATATTTTAAAATATGTGGAGAAGAATAAGCGCCTACGCGGTAGCCCTGTGTTTTGTAAATAGTCTCAAGATAAGCAATACAGGAGCCTTTTCCGTTGGTTCCTGCAACAGTAATGGTAAGCGGTTTGAGGCAGTCAGGATTAAGCGCATGAAAAACGTGTGCCGCCCGTTCCAATCCCAAGTCTATTGCCAACGGGTGCAAGCTTTCTTGCCAATCCAGCCAGCCCTTTAGTGAATCAAAGCGCATCATTATCAGAGTGTTTGGGGCACAGGTATTTACACAAGTGGAATCCTTTTGCCTTAGAAAAATGAGGTTGATGGGGATTTAAATAATTGATTTTACTCTCCTCGGCAAACCACTACCCTGCTCCTGCATTACGCTACTTTTCTGCATCCCTGCTTGTTCTCCAGTCCTTTTTGCACTGCTTGGAGCAGGCTTCTCGGGTAGGAGTGGGCTGATGGTTCCTGTGTAAATCATGTGTTCATTAAGTAGAAAAACGCTGGTGATACCCAGCAGTATTTCGGGAGCCGATTATTCCTGAACAGAAGGGGGCTCGACAACTTCTTCAGCTTCAAGGGTTATTGAAGCAGGCACAACGGATGCTGATACGTTTTCTCTGCCCGCCATTAATATCGCCAAAATGCTTGAAATTTTAGTGCGAATTTCACGTCTGTCAATAATCATGTCAATGGCGCCGTGCTCCTGTAAAAACTCGCTGCGTTGGAAACCTTCCGGCAATTTTTCACGAACCGTTTGCTCTATAACCCGGGGGCCTGCAAAACCAATCAAAGCGTTGGGTTCAGCCACATTAATATCGCCCAGCATAGCTAAGCTGGCTGATACGCCGCCCATCGTTGGATCCGTCATAAAAGAGATATAAGGGATTCCGGCATCGGACAATTTTGTTAACGCCGCGCTGGTTTTTGCCATTTGAAACAGGGAAAACAAGGATTCCTGCATTCTGGCACCGCCGCTTGACGTAAAGACAATGAACGGTATACCTAACTCAAGGCTCTTGTTGACGCCCCGAACAAAACGTTCTCCGACTACTGAGCCCATTGAGCCGCCCATAAATTTAAAGTCAAAGGCAGCAACAACAATATCGTTACCGTTAAGCTGACCTTTCATCACGACCAAGGCATCATGTTCTTTGGTTTGTTTTTGAGCTTGGGTAATCCTGTCTTTATATTTCT
>CAIUYS010000357.1 GCA_903903365.1 uncultured Methylococcaceae bacterium | reverse complement strand
GGCTGCTTCTACCGGCGTATCCATGCTCTCGTAAGGCACTACATCAATCAGATGCAACAATAAACCGGTACGCGATAAATGCTTAAGAAACTGTAAACCCAGTCCTGCGCCTTCAGCTGCACCTTCAATAACACCCGGAATATCGGCAATAACAAAACTGCGTAAATCATCAACACTGACCACGCCCAAGTTAGGGTGTAAGGTAGTAAAAGGGTAGTCAGCTACTTTAGGTGTTGCTGCCGATACAGATCGTATCAAGCTGGATTTGCCGGCGTTAGGCATTCCCAACAAACCGACATCAGCAATTAAGGTCAGCTCTAAAATAAGTACGCGATGCTCGCCTTCAGAACCTTTGCTGGCTTTTTGTGGCGCTCTGTTAATACTGCTTTTAAAGCGGGTGTTGCCCAAGCCATGAAAACCGCCTTTTGCAACCAGTAGAGTTTCGCCAACTTCAGTTAAGTCACCGATAACTTCACCGGTTTCGAAATCAGACACTTTTGTTCCCAGCGGTACCGGCACAAAACAGTCGTCACCTTTTCTTCCGGTGCAATTGCGACTCATGCCCTTTTGTCCGCGCTGCGCCCTATGGACGGCATGGTATCTAAAATCTACCAGCGTGTTTACATTCTCCACTGCAATCAGATAGACGCTGCCGCCGTCACCGCCGTCACCCCCATCGGGACCGCCCATGGGAATATACTTCTCACGCCGAAAGCCAATAGTACCATTACCGCCATCGCCCGCCTCTACACGAACTTCCGCTTCGTCAACAAATCTCATAACTTACACGCCACACTTAAAAACCAACCGATAAAAACAAAAAAAGCCCCGCCATTAAGGACGGAGCTTTTTTAAAGCCGCCGGATTAGATACGCTAACCCGACTTATATAACTGTTAACTACAATCAAACTATACGTTTTATGCAGGAACAATACTGATAAATTTACGGCTCTTAGGACCTTTAACCTGAAAAAGCACTCTACCATCTGCGGTAGCGAACAAGGTATGATCTTTTCCGCAACCTACATTATCTCCGGGGTGAAATCGAGTTCCACGCTGACGAACAATAATGTTTCCTGCTGTTACCAACTCACCACCGTAACGCTTAACACCCAAGCGTTTTGCATTGGAATCACGTCCGTTACGGGTACTACCACCAGCTTTCTTATGAGCCATCTGTAACTCCTATCGCTTAAGCAGAAATGCCAGTAATCTGGATTTCTGTATAGTATTGACGATGCCCCATTTGTTTCATATGGTGCTTGCGTCTTCTGAATTTAATGATTTTGATTTTATCGTGTCTACCTTGAGACAAGACAACCGCTGTAACCTTCCCGCCTTCAATAAAAGGCAAGCCGACATTAACAGCATCGTCTGTTTGAATCATCAGCACTTTATCAAATTCAATGCTGTCGCCTGTGCCCAGCTCCAGTTTTTCTATTTTTAAGTAAGTACCTTCTTCAACGCGGTACTGTTTACCACCTGTTTGAATTACCGCATACATCTGAGCAAGCTCCATCAAGCATTAATCTGTTAAAATTTAACTAGCAATTATATTTTTAAACATAAGCCTAGTCAACAAAAATTTATACCACCTCAATAAACCAGTTTATTAAAAGTGATGCAAGAAAGCTATTGACGCCAATATTCTTTATTCAATAGCATGGGCAGTTGGCTTTCTATTGGGTTATAATAACCCAATAATCTCATATTTTATAATTATGACTATGAAAAATAACCAAAACTTACCTTATCAGCGCTGAATCAATGGTATCGCATACACTCTCAAACACACTGGAACCCATTGATTTTGACTTAATCAAGAACTTAACTGCCACGGAAGCCAAGGCAGTCGATCAGCTCATTATTAACGAGTTAAGTTCTGATGTTATTTTAATTAATCAAATGGGGCATTATATTGTTGGCAATGGCGGTAAGCGTTTACGTCCCATGTTGCTGCTACTTGCCGCTAAAGCACTGGGCGGTGTAAACGATAACCACTTGGTACTTGCCGCTGTCATTGAATTTATTCACACTGCGACACTACTACATGATGATGTTGTTGACGAATCCGATCTCAGGCGCGGTAAAGAATCAGCCAATGCGGTATGGGGCAATGCGGCCAGCGTATTGGTGGGCGACTATCTGTACTCCAGTGCTTTTGAAATGATGGTACGCACCGGCAATATGCGGGTGATGGAAATTCTTTCAAAAACCACGACCGCCATTGCC
>CAIUYS010000356.1 GCA_903903365.1 uncultured Methylococcaceae bacterium | reverse complement strand
GCGGGATCTGGATTTAATGATCGCGATGACAAGACTGGATAAATATCAGGTCTTGGTTATTGATGATATCGGCTATGTTAAAAAAACGGATGCCGAAACTCAGGTGTTGTTTGAATTCATTGCGCATCGTTATGAAAGCGGAAGCTTAATCATCACCTCTAACCAACCTTTCAGCCAGTGGGATCAGATTTTTCCAGACACCATGATGACCGTTGCCGCTATTGACCGCATTATCCATCATGCCACCATTATTGAAATCGAAGGAGACAGTTATCGAAAAAAACAGAGTTTAAAAAAGTAGCCCATTTTTCAACAAATACCGGCCAGGGTAATTGACGCGAACCGGACAAGATAGTTGACGCCAGACATGAGGTTAGCGACATTGCTCAAGGACATCGACGGATTCTGCCCGGATGAAACGCCATTCGAACTTTGCTTAGCATCCACCCAGACTAGCCCCTCGGTCGCGTTAACTGTCCAGTTTTGATTGATGGTGTAATTTCCGCCCACTTGAAAACCAAACAAATTTTGAGTCGATGCGTTCGATCCCGTGTATTGGGTGTTGGAAAAATTAAGTCTTCCATTTAGAGTGATGCGTTGGCTCCATTGATGACTCCCGCCCAGATTAACGGTGTAGGTATTATTACCGCTGAAATTTGCAGAGGTACTTGAAGCATTGGTAGCAACTGAATTGCTGTAACTTGTTTTGGAGTAATTGGTAGTCAGGTTTAACTGATCGCGAGATGTCCATTGCCAAGTCCACGATGGTGCCAGTCGATAGTTTGTGGACTGATTATTGGGCACCAATATCCCTGTTTGGCTGATTTGTTGGGTGTATGAACAGCTAACAGAATAGCCGCCATTTAAACCAAAAACACTTCGCCTGGTTTGATAAGTATTGTTCGAACCCAGATTATAATTATCACAATCCCAACTTGAATCGTCGTAACGACTGATAAGTCCCTGCCCTTGAAAGCCGATGCCCAGCACTTCGGTCTTGCGGGTGGCTTGTAAATTGGGAGTCAATAGGTAGCCTACAACAGACTTTTTGTCAGTCGTACTAAATGCCATATTATCGTTATACTGTAGTTGTTGTACCAAAGAGCCTTTTACTGCCCATTCATCGGCAGTTGCCTCTTTCCCGTAACCCATACAGGCCAGAACAAGCAATGCCATTCTTCGGTCGCAGCGCATATTTTTCTCAAATAATTCAAGGCACAACGATAGTATCGCCGCTTTGCAACAGTATATTTGATTCTATGTTCTCGCCCTCCTCCACATCACCGTATTCAAAGGGCAAGGATTTGCTTTTACCGTCTGCTTCACGCCTTAAAATGATAATATCGTTTTTTTTGGCAAATGCTGTCAAGCCACCCGCCATGCTCAAGGCTTGCACCACATCCGTAGGTCCTTTAACTTCGAATTTCCCCGGACTTTTGACCTCACCGGTGACATAAATCAGGTTGCCCTCTGCGGCAAGCAGCCTAATGTTTATTTCTGAGTCAGGAATAAATTTATTTAGACGTTCCTGCAACAACTTGACTAATTCTCCGGTCGTTTTACCGGCGGCGGCAACGTGTCCGACCAAAGGAAAAGAGATAGTGCCATCTGGCAGCACGACGACCTCCTGTTTCAAGCTTTCCTCTTGCCAAACGGTGATTTCCAGCTTGTCGCCTGGATTAAGACGGTAAACATCGCTTCCTAAAGCGAAAGCCTGATTGGATAGCAAAAGTAAGCACCCGAAAAAAAGTGCCATGATATTGCCTTTGCAATATCGGGCTATAAAACGCGTTAAGTTGAATGTAGTCATGTGCCAGTTATCCGAAACCATCGTGTTAAGGGGCTGATTCTATAAAATAGACAATTTCCCTAATCACAAGCATAGTGCAAGTTTGAGACTAATCAACAAAAGGCTTTAAAGTTTTACGGTTTTTGTCAATCTCTTATTGAAAAAATCCTACAGACGCTCTCTCACGTTTTGGTTGCTTTTAGGCGTAGGCCGGAATGAGGTTTTTTGAGCGCAAGCGAGAATAAGCGTTTCCGGCACTCTGTACGATATGCCGGAAACGCCACCACGCGCTACGCTTGGGTGGTCTCATTCCGGCCTACGCCATAGCTGTCTCACCAGAATCAAGTTGTTTAAAAACGGAGTGCAATCGCTTTAGCTATTGCCTGTAAAAACAGCTAAAGCGGTTTTACTCCAGCTTGTCTACTTAACTTAACGGCATTGGTAGTGAACCGTTTGATTCAAAAAAAGTGAATGACGGAGTTGCAAAGCCCGTCACGTTTCAGCTTCATTTTTTGAATGATCAACGACTACTTTTTATCGGTTTTATTTTTTAGCTGCGTCATAAAGACATAACCCATTAAGGAACCCCATAACAGCATATAAATGCCATGAAGAGTGATTTCAAATCTAAAATCTTCAACTTTTCTAACATAATCCATTATGTCATCAGCCAAAACCAGCGCCAAAATCAGATAGACGGCAGTCTTTAATTTTATTTTATGGGCATAAAACACCCCGATTCCAATGAGGATAAAGCCCGTAAAGAATCTAAGGGCGCTATGAATTAACATTTCCAGGTTCATTATCTGCAACTTAAACGCTGCATCCATAAAATAAAGCAGCATAAGCCCTGCAACGGTGACGATAGCGATCAATTTCATTATTATCCTTTTGGTTAATCGTTATTAAGTAGTTTTAATCCTGGCGGCAATGCCTCACCAAAGATCTGTTTTTCTTCTTGTTCATCCAATTCTTTAACCTGCTCAACCATTTCTATCCAGGATGAAGGGGCTTTGCTAAGCTTAAGTTTGGCTATAATTTGCAAGCGTACAGAATCATCAATATCTCGTGCCCGATCACCACTCATGCGGGCAATAAGCGTTGCGGCAAAGCCGGCGTGCGGTGTTTTTTTCCAATCTTCCAACATAATTTGGGTCAGCCAGTTACAAACAATATCAGCCGGAATAACATTGTGGCTACTACCATGGAAAGGCATTCGCGCTCCGATACGCCCAACGGCCCACCAGGTC
>CAIUYS010000355.1 GCA_903903365.1 uncultured Methylococcaceae bacterium | reverse complement strand
CCTGTAACTGTTCCGGTGTAATACGCTGACCACGAGTGAGCTCTTTGAGTTTTTCGTAGGGCTTTTCGATACCATAACGACGCATTACCGTTTGTATGGGTTCTGCAAGCACTTCCCAATTAGCATTAAGATCGGCTTCAATAGCGTCTACATTGATTTCTAATTTTGAAATACCTTTTAAACTGGCTTGTATGGCGATACTGGTGTGAGCGATACCGACACCGATATTTCTTAACACGGTGGAATCGGTTAAATCACGCTGCCATCTTGATACCGGTAGTTTTTCTGCCAAAAATGAGAATAAAGCATTGGCTAACCCTAAATTGCCTTCCGAGTTTTCAAAATCAATCGGGTTGACTTTATGTGGCATGGTCGATGAGCCAATTTCACCGGCAATGGTTTTTTGTTTGAAATAGCCCAATGAAATGTAACCCCAGATGTCCCGATCAAAATCCAGCAGAATGGTATTAAAGCGTGATAAGGCATGGAAAAATTCGGCAATATAATCATGCGGTTCAATCTGGATGGTGTACGGATTTAATTGCAAGCCTAAAGATTCGACGAAGTCTTTGGCAAATTCAGCCCAATCGACATCCGGATAAGCGATGCAATGCGCATTATAATTACCCACAGCACCGTTTATTTTGCCTAATAAGGCGACCGCTTGAAGTTGTTGTTGTTGACGCAACATACGTGCGGCAACGTTGGCAAATTCTTTGCCCACAGTAGTCGGTGTTGCTGATTGGCCGTGGGTGCGTGACAACATGGGTTGATCAGCGTTTTCAATAGCCAGTTTTTTAAGCGCGTCTATACAGTCGGTGATTTGCGCGGCTATAATTTCACGACCTTCTTTTAGCATTAAGGCGTAAGACAGGTTATTAATATCTTCTGACGTGCAGGCAAAATGAATAAATTCACTGATTTGTTCCAGTTCAGGACAGCCGGTAATTTTTTCTTTTAATAAATATTCAACGGCTTTAACATCGTGGTTGGTGGTTTTCTCGATGTCTTTGACGCGCTGTGCATCGACCTCTGAAAAATCACTGACGATGCTGTTTAACAATTGTGCTGCCGAATCACTGAACGGGCTGACTTCGGTAATTAAGGGATGTTTTGCCAAAGCTTGCAGCCAGCGCACTTCAACCAGTACGCGAAAACGAATCAGGCCGTATTCACTGAACACGGGGCGTAGTTTTTCTACTTTGTCGGCATAGCGACCGTCGATAGGGGAAATTGCGGTTAAAGCAAAGTTAGTCATGTTGTGTGTCCTGATGCTGTGTAAATTCATTGTATTTGGATTCGATAATACCACCGCCCAGGCAAATATCGCCGTCATAAAAAACGACCGATTGACCCGGTGTTATGGCTCTTTGCGGTTGATCAAAACTGACTTTGATGCGGTCGTTTGCCAACGGTTCAACTCGGCAAGCCTGATCCGCTTGTCGGTAGCGGGTTTTGGCGGTACAGCGTAGCGATTCTGATAAGGGTTTATTGTTACACCAATCCAATTGACCGGCTTCCAGGGTATTATGTAACATAAGTGGATGGTCGTGGCCTTGACCTACGATTAATATATTATTTTCAAGATCTTTATCCAGTACATACCACGGTTCATCGGGAGCATTTTTAACACCACCTATACCCATTCCTTGGCGTTGTCCGAAGGTGTAATACATTAAGCCGGAATGTTTGCCAATGTACCGGCCTTCCGGCGTGCGCATTTCACCCGGTTGAGTCGGCAGGTAACGTTGCAGAAATTCGGTAAATTTACGCTCACCGATAAAGCAAATGCCCGTGCTGTCTTTTTTACGGCTATTGGCAAAACCGGCTTTATCTGCGAGTATCCGGATTTCCGGTTTATGCAGATGCCCGATGGGAAACAGGGTTTTCGACAAGGCTTTTTGTCCTAGTGTATAAAGAAAATAGCTTTGTTCTTTATTCGGGTCGAGTCCCTTAAGTAAGTAAAATTCATCCTCATTCCCATAGCTCCGGCTTGGGAATGATGCAACACGCGCATAGTGTCCGGTGGCTATGTATTCTGCGCCCAAGTCTTCAATCGCATAATTTAAAAACGCTTTAAATTTGACGTGTTTGTTACATAAAATATCTGGATTTGGCGTGCGTCCGGCTTTAAATTCAGACAGGAAAACTTCAAAAACTTCATCCCAGTATTCGGCGGCAAAATTGACGGTCTTAAGTTCTATACCCAGTTTATCGCAGACTTGTTGCGCGTCAGCGAGGTCTTCCATGGCGGTGCAGTATTCCGTGCCGTCATCTTCTTCCCAGTTTTTCATGAATAAACCGGTGACGTGATGACCCTGTTCCAGCAGTAGCAAGGCCGTTACGGAAGAATCAACGCCCCCCGACATGCCAACGATTATGTTTTTACTCATAGTCAAGATCGAGAAATGATTTTATCAGGGATAAAGGATAGCGATGACCGCTCAAGTATTCGTCTACACTACTCAGTACCAAAGGACTGCGTAATCGATGTTGCTGCTCGGCAATTTCGTCACGGGTAAGCCAGTGTGTTGCGACTATGCCGTCATCCAATAATTGATCCGGGTTATGACTATGACACCGACCGGAAAAACAAACTCTAATAAAGGTAGGCAGCTCAGGATTTCTGCGCCAAAGTTGTATGGAAATAAAGTGCTCTGGCTCAAAATGCCAGGCTGTTTCTTCATTTACTTCACGCTTGACAGCGTCGATCAGGTCTTCATTTTTTTCAAAATGTCCGGCGGGTTGATTGAATTGCAGACCGTGTGGGGTTTCCTCTTCAACGAGCAAAAAGCGATTGTCCCTTTCGATAACCGCTGCAACGGTAACGTGTGGTTTCCAAACCATTGATGATTTCCGACTTTAATAAAAACTAATATGTTACTAGATATGAGGAACTTATGTTGGTAAAAAAGGTTTAACGGAGTAAAGTTAAATCCGGGGCTGACAATAATGCCCGGGTATCCTGCTTTTTATGATTTAATTTGTTATGTGTCCAAGCTTGAAATACATTAATATTGGCACTATGTTAAGTACTTAAGAGTATTTTTTTATTTGGTTATTTGCTTATTATGCCCGATTTTGATCCTTTCAAATATAATGATGACGGCTTGGCTGTTCAAGAAGCCAAGCCCAAGTTAAAAAGGCCGCCCCTGTACAAAGTCATTTTGTTAAATGATGATTTTACGCCCATGGATTTTGTAATTGAAATCTTGATGGATTTTTTTGCCATGCCTGAAGAAAAAGCAACGCAGGTTATGCTGCAGATACATACTCAAGGGGTGGGTGTATGTGGAACCTATTCTAAAGATGTTGCTGAAACCAAAGTGTATATAGTCAACGATTATTCACGAGAAAATCAACATCCGTTGATGTGCTCGATGGAAGAAGTGTAAATTTGGAGCGTTTATGTTAAGTAAAGAACTTGAAGTCACGTTAAATACCGCCTTTAAAAACGCGCATGATAAACGTCACGAATTTATCACCGTTGAGCATTTATTACTGGCATTGCTGGATAACAGCTCCGCAGAAGCCATCATGAAAGCGTGCGGTTGCGATATTAAAACCTTACAGGTGCAATTGATTCAATTTATTGATGAAACCATGTCGTTGATTCCTTTGGGTATTCAGCGAGAAACGCAGCCTACACTGGGATTTCAGCGAGTATTGCAACGGGCTGTTTTTCATGTTCAGGCATCCGATAAAAAAGAAGTAACCGGTGCCAATTTATTCGTAGCATTATTTAGCGAGCAGGATTCTCACGCCGTCTATTTGCTGAATAAACAGGATGTGTCACGCCTGGATGTGGTTAATTATTTGGCGCACGGAATATCCAAAACCGATCAGGATCATGACGCATCAACTGAGCGCGCATCGGAAGCGGGCAATACGGATAGCGAAGCCGGCAGTCCCTTGGACAAATATACAACCAATCTTAATCAAGAAGCCTTGCAAGGTCGAATTGACCCCTTAATCGGCAGAGAGCTTGAGCTGGAAAGAACCATTCAGACGCTTTGCCGAAGGCGTAAAAACAATCCTTTATTGGTCGGCGAGGCGGGCGTTGGTAAAACCGCGATTGCTGAAGGCCTGGCAAAAAGAATCGTTGAAGAAAATGTCCCTGAAATTCTAATAAATAGTGTGATCTATTCACTGGATTTGGGCGCGCTGGTTGCCGGTACAAAATATAGGGGCGACTTTGAAAAGCGCCTTAAGTCCTTGATGAATCAGCTTAAAAAAGAACCGGATTCCATTTTGTTTATTGATGAAATTCATACCATTATCGGTGCGGGCTCTGCTTCTGGCGGGGTTATGGATGCCTCCAACTTGATTAAGCCGGTGCTTGCTTCCGGTCAGTTGCGCTGCATTGGCTCTACGACTTATCAGGAATATCGCGGTGTTTTTGAGAAAGACCACGCCTTGGCACGTCGTTTTCAGAAAATCGATGTATTGGAGCCTTCCGTTGAAGATACCATTCTTATTTTAAAAGGACTTAAATCACGCTTTGAAGAACATCATAATGTTAGATATTCTGCTGAAGCCCTAAGGGTGGCAGCCGAATTATCGGATCGCTATATTACGGATCGACATTTGCCGGATAAAGCCATTGATGTTATTGATGAGGCGGGTGCAAAGCAGCGGATGACGGCGGAAGCGGATCGCAAGCAGGATATCGATGTTGCCGAAATAGAGGATATCATCTCAAAAATTGCCAGAATACCAGCCAGATCAGTGTCTTCCAATGATATTGACAAGCTGGCCAACCTTGAAAAAAATCTTAAAATGCTGGTTTTTGGTCAGGACGAGGCCATTTCTGCCTTAGCTTCGGCGATAAAATTATCGCGTGCCGGCCTTCGAGATTCACAGAAGACTATCGGTTCGTTTATATTTGCAGGCCCTACCGGTGTTGGTAAAACAGAAGTGACCCGTCAACTTGCCAAAGTATTGGGTGTTGAGCTGATTCGTTTTGATATGTCTGAATACATGGAGCGTCACACCGTTTCAAGATTAATTGGTGCGCCTCCAGGTTATGTCGGCTTTGATCAGGGGGGATTGTTAACCGAGCAGGTTACCAAACATCCTCATGCCGTGTTATTGCTTGATGAATTGGAAAAAGCGCATCCCGATGTTTTTAATCTGTTATTACAAGTCATGGATCACGGCTCATTGACCGACAATAATGGACGCAAAGCTGATTTTCGCAACATTATTTTGGTGATGACGACTAATGCCGGTGCGGAAGAAGGTAGTCGTGCCTCTATAGGTTTTACTCAGCAGAGTCATGAAACTGACAGCTTAAAAGTCATCGAGAAAGGCTTTTCACCTGAATTTCGCAACCGTTTGGATGCCATTATTCAATTTAAGCCGCTGGATATTTCAATTGTCGGGCATGTGGTTGATAAATTTATCTTTGAATTAGAAGGATTGCTTGCCGATAAGCATGTAACGCTAACGTTAGATGCCGAGGCACGTTTGTGGTTGGCTGAACATGGGTGTGATCCCAAAATGGGTGCAAGACCGATGGCGCGATTAATTCAGGAAAAAATCAAGAAACCTCTGGCTAATGACTTGCTGTTTGGCAAGCTCGCGCACGGTGGTCATGTCAGAATTTATGTGGAAAATGATGAAATGGCTTTTGCTATAGAAAGCGATGAGTTAATCGTTTCTGAAGCCAATTCTTAAGAGAGCGTTCGAGTCGTAAACAGGTCATTTAAAAGCTTGCGCTATCCTGTTGGTTAATGCGGATTACACCTCGATTGGGATTGGGGTGACCCCATAAACTGACGGGATTAGCGCATACGGAAAGTGATACGGCCTTTACTTAAATCGTAAGGCGTCATTTCAACTTTAACGCTATCGCCAGTTAGAATACGGATATAATGTTTACGCATTTTTCCGGAAATGTGTGCAGTCACAACATGACCATTTTCGAGCTCAACACGGAACATAGTATTAGGAAGGGTATCAATTACCTTACCTTCCATTTCAATTTGATCTTCTTTAGCCATTTGTATTAGTCTCAGCAATTTAAACCGCAAATTATAGCACAAGCTGATTTCTAACAACAGAAGAGTGTGGGTATTTGTTTTTTTAGGCGCTCATTTCAAGCCATTGCTTATCAATTAATAATTGTAGCGGTTGGTAATCACTTTTATAAGCCATTTTTTTACAGGCTTGTATCCAGAACCCCAAGTATAAAAATTCTTTTTGTTGCCGTACTACTTGTTCAATTTGCCATAAAACGGCATAAACACCCAAGCTGTAGTCATTGAATTTGGGTTCAAAAAAGGTATAAACGGCTGACCACGCCTGTTCAAATTGATCAATAACCGCAACTCCGGCTAGTTCATTATTAATGGAAAATTCGACAAATTTGGTACTGCACCACGAACTACCGAGAAAATTGAGATACTCATCAGGGCTGACGGTAGCCATAGAGCTGTCGCTGTGCCTAACAGCCTGATAGCGTAAATACATATCGTAATGAGCCTGTTCAAAAACAGCCGGCTTAACGATGACTTGAGTAGCCCTGTTTTTGCTTAGGCAACGTTTTTGGCTTCTGCTGGGTTTAAATTTTTTGACGGGCAGCCTTACCGAAATGCAAGAAGAGCAATGCGGACAATGCGGCGCATAAACCTCATCCCCACTACGACGAAAACCCTGTTCTATCAACTGGGCATAAATGGATGAAGTGACCGGATAGCCAGGATGAACAAAAAGCGATTGCGCCTTTTTGTCATCAAGATAACCGCAAGGGTGTTCCTGGCTTAAAAACAAGGAAATGGATGTCATGTTGACTCCCAGGCTGCTTTATTGGCGGGAAGTTCACAATATTGATTGAGTAACTTTGCAAATTGCTTGCGGTCGCAATTTTCCGCGCCAAAGCTTGCCAAGTGTGTTGTGTGTACCTGACAATCAATGAGCTGGTATCCCCAGGCTTTAAGTTGCTCAACCAAGCTGGCGAAGACCACTTTTGAAGCATCAGTTTTGGTATGAAACATGGACTCGCCAAAAAAAACGCGTCCCAAAGCAACACCGTATAATCCTCCGACCAGCTCACCATCCAGCCAGGCTTCCGCAGAATGCGCATAACCACTTTTATGGAGTTCGTTATAAGCCTGCGCTATTTCCTCTGTTATCCAGGTGCCCGAACTTTCATTTCGAGGTTCTGCGCAACCCGCGATAACCTCGTTAAAAGCCTGATCATAGGTCACAGAAAAACTATTTTTACGCAGCGTTTTACGCAAACTTCGGGATACAATCAATTTGTCCGGAAATAACACTAACCGGGGATTGGGCGACCACCACAGAATAGGTTCGTCATGGTTATACCAAGGGAAAACACCCCGTCGATAGGCATTTAACAAGCGAATTTTAGACAGGCAACCGCCAATCGCAAGTAACCCGTCAGGTTCGTGCAATGCTTTACTTAAAGCAGGAAAATCCTGCTCTGGTTGTTGCGGATCAAGAATGGTTAGCTGCATATTTTTAGAAGGTTAAAGTTTCAAGGCGCAAGGTTAAAGCAACAAGGTTCAAGGTTCAAGTTTCAAGGTTCAAAAAATTTCGCCTTTCCCCTTTTACATTTCCCTTTCGCCTTTTACCTTTCCCCTTTCCCCTTTCCCCTGCCTAACCTAATTCATCAAGAAATTTTTCAGCATCCAGTGCTGCCATGCAGCCAGAACCCGCTGAAGTTATGGCTTGTTTATAAACAGAGTCCATCACATCACCAGCGGCAAAAACACCTTCAACACTGGTTGCCGTGGCGTTTCCGGCAATGCCGCTATTTACTTTAATATAGCCATGATCCATAGCCAACTGACCTTCAAAAATGCCTGTGTTGGGAGTATGACCAATGGCAATAAAAACGCCATGCACATCCAACTCTTTAGTTGAGTTGTCGAGGGTATTTTTAATTCTGATACCGGTAACCCCCATATCGTCACCCAACACCTCATCCAGCGCGTAATTCCATTCAATCTCAACATTTGCATTTTCTGATTTTTCAATCAGCTTATCAGAGAGAATTTTTTCAGAACGAAATTTGTCACGGCGATGAACGACAGTCACCTTAGAGGCTATATTAGCTAAATAAAGTGCTTCTTCGACAGCCGTATTGCCACCACCAATAACGGCTATCGGCTTATTGCGATAAAAAAATCCGTCACAGGTCGCGCAAGCCGAAACTCCACGCCCCTTAAATGAGTCTTCAGACTCCAGACCTAAATAACGTGCAGATGCACCGGTTGCAATAATCAGCGCATCACAGGTGTAAGTGCCTGAGTCGCCAGTCAATGTGAAGGGTCTGGCCGATAAATCAGCGGTATGGATATGGTCAAAAATAATCTCTGTTTCAAACCGTTCTGCGTGCCGGCGCATTCTTTCCATAAGATCCGGGCCTTGCAAACCTTCAACGTCACCGGGCCAGTTATCAACTTCTGTGGTAGTGGTTAACTGCCCACCTTGTTGCATACCCGTGATGATCACCGGCTTTAAATTAGCGCGTGCGGCATAAATAGCCGCCGTATAACCGGCGGGGCCAGAGCCAAGAATTAAAAGACGGCAGTGCCTGGAATCGTTCATTAAAAAACCTCTATGGGGGCTAAATCAAGATAAATATCTTGAATTATGCAGGTGAAACGGTGTTTCGTAAATGTTATTGTTTATAAGCTATCAGGACCGGTCTAAAAACAAGCTGTTTTTTTTGTGACAAATATTAATGTAGAATGTGTAATCATTGTTCTATAATCCTGTTTTATTAGTACTAATCTATGTTGAGTCATCATTTATGTCTGCTGTAATGGAAGAAAAAACGTTTCGAGGTTTACGTGAAATAGCCGTCTTGAGCTTATTCGCAGTTGCCTTGTTTTTTTTAATTGCCTTGGTTACTTTCAGTAACGAGGATGCAGGCTGGACGCACAGTGGTACAGCACAGTCGGTTACTAATGCCTGCGGTGTTTTGGGTGCGTGGGTCGCTGATTTTACACTTAGCTTTTTCGGTTTAATCGCGTATCTGTTTCCGGTTATTCTCTCTTGGCATGGCTATATGCTATATGGTCAGGCAAGACAAAAACAACAAAAGATGACCATTGCTTTACAGTGGTTAGGCTCTTTGGGAACCATTGTTGCCGGTGCGGCATTATTTTATTTATATGTATTAAGAGTCGGCGTCGAGTTGCCGGGTGGCACGGGCGGGATTTTAGGCCAGGAAACAGGTGATGCGGTACTGCATTTATTTGGTAATTCAGGGGCTACCTTATTTTTAATCGTTTTATTATTATCAGGCATTACCCTCGCGACCGAGTTGTCATGGGTCACTTTCATTGACCTTATTGGCAAATATACCGTTTATGTTTGCCGTATCGTTTGCCATACGGCTGTCAACTTACGTCACGACCCTATGGACAACTCTGTCCAGTCGTTCGATAGCCTTGCTGACAAGTCCGAGAGTCGGAGAAAGCCGGTTATTAAAGCACCAACTAATGGTAAAGCGGCAGCCAGTGTCGGAAACAAAGGGATGTCAGCTGAAAACAATACCCAGCCATTGCAAAAACAACCCGCGCCCAAATATAAAGCCGGTGAAGATATATTGCCTTCTTTAGCATTATTGGATGAAAGAGACACGCGGGTAGTCGGTTATTCGCAAACCGACTTGGAAGAAATGTCCCGACTGGTAGAAGATATTCTTGCAGATTTTAACGTCGCAGTGGCCGTGGTAGGTTTTCACCCCGGCCCTGTTATTACCCGTTTTGAATTACAGCCGGCTGCCGGTGTAAAAGTCAGTCGTATTAGTAGCTTGTCTAAAGATTTGGCTAGGGCTTTATCAGTGACCAGTGTGCGTATTGTTGAAATTATCCCGGGTAAATCAGTGGTTGGTCTTGAAATCCCCAACCGGGAACGAGAAATGGTGACGCTGCGCGAATTATTGGCATCCCATGGCTTTGAGAAAGCAAAATCCATGCTGACCTTGGCTATGGGCAAAGATATTGCCGGTGCGCCTTTAATGGCTGATCTGGGCAAAATGCCTCATGCCCTGGTTGCCGGCACTACCGGATCAGGAAAATCAGTAGCCATTAATACCATGATCCTCAGCTTGCTTTACAAAGCTACCCCCGATGAAGTTCGGATGATCATGATCGACCCTAAAATGCTGGAACTTTCGGTTTATGAAGGTATTCCGCATTTATTGACCCCTGTTGTTACCGATATGAAAGAGGCCAGTAACGCCTTGCGCTGGGCAGTTGCTGAAATGGAAAGACGTTACAAGTTAATGTCTAAAATGGGAGTCAGAAACCTTGCAGGATTTAATCATTTAATTGATGAAGCAACGGCAAGAGGCGAGTCTGTCAGGGATCCCATGTTTCAAATGCTAAACCCGCTGGAAGAGGGCGAATATTATCCCGTTCTGAATAAACTACCCAGCATTGTCATCGTTATCGATGAATTAGCCGACATGATGATGATTGTCGGTAAAAAGGTTGAAGAATTGATTGCCCGCTTGGCGCAAAAAGCCAGAGCAGCCGGTATTCATTTGATTTTGGCAACGCAGCGCCCATCGGTTGATGTTTTAACCGGACTGATTAAAGCCAACGTGCCCACCCGTATATCCTTTCAGGTTTCATCGCGCATTGATTCACGTACCATTCTTGATCAAGGCGGCGCTGAAACCTTGCTGGGTAATGGCGACATGCTGTTTTTACCTTCAGGCACCAGTATTCCTATTCGTGCGCATGGTGCATTTGTCGATGATCATGAAGTGCATCGCGTGGTTGAGTTTTTAAAACAAACGGCGCCGCCTGATTATCTGGAAGATATTACCCGCGAATCCACTGATTCTAATGACAGTTACAGTATGAACGGTGACAGTAGCAGTAACTCCGAGACGGATGCTTTATATGACGAAGCCGTAGCGTTTGTTACCGATTCCCGCAAGGCATCAATATCCAGTGTCCAGCGGCGTTTTAAAGTAGGCTACAACCGCGCAGCAACCATGATTGAAGATATGGAAGCGGCCGGCATTGTCAGTGCCGCAGAATCTAATGGCTCAAGAGTTGTACTTGCGCCGCCACCGGTTAAAGATTAATAGCTATACTATAAGCTGTATGGCAGCGTTATTGATTTTTATTGGTTCAATAAGGCCTTTTGCAGATTAGCTAACCCGAAAAAATACGGCTCTTGGTTCGCAGGGTTTCTTCGGGCTATCAACTTAAGCAGGAGCCGTGTGATTAGTCTGCACGCCTGTTTTTTCCCGTATTAAGTTAGGAGCCTTAAAAATGTAATCGGGTCATAAGATGAGTTGCTATTGCCACAAGTTCTGGAGCCGTCATTCCGGCATGGACTGCCGGAATCCAGTGTACAAGGGTGTACTAATCTACATTGCATAATATTTATTAAACTATAAATCAGCTGTTTGAATGCTTTGTAATTGCCATCCATGGCAACTGGATACCGGCAGTCCATGCCGGGATGACGGCTTAAATGTTTTCAGCTATTTAGTAAGAGCTGTAACTATCGGTATTTTTTATTATTTACCCACTACGATTCACATAGAGCAAAAATAATCACCCTATAATTATCCGGTTATCTTCATTTATTCAACTTTGGAAAAAAACATGACTGAAAAATATATTTATTCATTCCAAAAAGGCGACGGAAAAAATAAAGTACTGCTGGGCGGTAAAGGTGCCAATCTTTGCGAAATGACACAGATAGGACTCAACGTACCGCCCGGATTTGTCATTACTACCCAAGCTTGTCTGGATTATCTTGAAAACCATCATTTGCCCGAAACATTACTGGACGATGTTAAAGTTCATATTTCAGAAGTTGAAGCAATTTCAGGCAAACAGTTTGGTGACAGCCACAATCCCTTGTTAGTGTCAGTCCGCTCAGGTTCGGCTATTTCAATGCCGGGCATGATGGATACCATCCTAAATTTAGGATTAAATACCCAGACTTTAAAGGGTCTGATCGCACAAACGGGTGATCCCCGTTTTGCTTATGATGCTTACCGCCGTTTTATCCAGCTATTCGGCAAGGTTGCTTTGGGTATTGATGATGAAAAATTTGACCTGCATTTTGCGGCCATCAAAAAACAAGCCGGCGTTAAAGCGGATATAGGTCTGGATGCCGACCATTTACGCCAAATCAGCGAACTGTTTTTGCAGGTGGTTCTGGAAGAAACCGGCAAGCCCTTCCCTGAAGATGTTTATGAACAATTGGAATTGTCCATTAAAGCGGTATTCAATTCCTGGACGGGAAAACGCGCAGTCGATTACCGGCGCGAATTTCATATCACCCCAAAAATGGCCAACGGAACTGCGGTCAATGTGGTTGCCATGGTGTTTGGCAATATGGGCAATGACTGTGCAACCGGTGTCGGCTTTACCCGCAATCCGGGTACCGGTGTTAATGAAATGTATGGCGAATACCTGGTTAATGCCCAAGGTGAAGATGTGGTTGCCGGCATTCGCACACCAAAACCGGTCCATGAACTGGCTCAGGAAATGCCTGATCTTTATCGGCAACTGGTCGAGTTACGCAATAAACTCGAAGCACATTACCAAGAAGTTCAGGACTACGAATACACTATTCAAGGCGGTATATTGTATTGCCTACAAACCCGTAACGGTAAAATGAACGCCACGGCGATGGTGCGAACTTCGGTGGAGATGGTAGCCGAAGACTTGATTAGCAAGGAACAGGCTTTATTACGTATCAACCCGGAATTATTGGAGCAGTTGTTACATCCACAACTGGATCCTGAAAATAAAGCCAAGCCGGTGGCTCAAGGGTTACCCGCTTCACCGGGTGCCGCTTTTGGTAAATGTGTATTTGATGCCGATACCGCTGAATTAATGGGCCGTGCCGGAGAGCTGGTTATTTTACTGCGGGAAGAAACCAAGCCTGAAGATATCCATGGCTTTTTTGCAGCCCAAGGTATTTTGACCAGTCGCGGCGGCAAAACCTCACATGCGGCAGTGGTTGCCCGAGGCATGGGTAAAGCCTGTATTGCCGGTGCTGAAGATATAAAAATAGATGTGCGTACCCGCCAAGCCATTATTGGCGACCTGCACATTCGCGAAGGCGATATCATCACCATTGATGGCAGTACCGGACTTATTTATCTCGGTAAAATTGCAACCATTGAACCCTCATTTTCGGAAGAATTAAAAACCTTATTGTCTTGGGCTGATCAGATTGCAGAATTGGAAGTTCATGCCAATGTTGATACGCCTGAACGCGCACGCATGGCGGTCAGTT
This sequence comes from uncultured Methylococcaceae bacterium, assembly GCA_903903365.1. Taxonomy (GTDB): domain Bacteria; phylum Pseudomonadota; class Gammaproteobacteria; order Methylococcales; family Methylomonadaceae; genus Methylobacter_C. Next base: position 3,565 of record CAIUYS010000355.1, on the reverse strand, counting down.
ATGGCGCAACCGGTATTGGTCTGTGCCGAACCGAACGCATGTTTAATGCCTCAGATCGTCTGCCTTTAGTGATTGATATGATTCTGGCGGACAGCAAAGAAGCGAGGCAGGAAGCGCTGGAAAAATTATTTCCCATTCAGCGTGATGACTTTAAACAAATCTTTGAAGCCATGTCTCCTTATCCGGTAACGGTTCGCTTGCTGGATCCGCCCATGCATGAATTCTTGCCCAGTGAGCATCAACTGGAAGATGAAATCAAAGCCTTAAATCTCTATAAAGTGATGGTTCAGGGCCAACAAGTCGCCTTGGATACGCTGGGTGCGCAGATAGCTTTGCCGACACCGTTTAACCAATTGAACGAGGAACACATCAATAAAGCGATTGCCAAAAAGGAATTAATGCTGAAAAAAGTTAAGGAATTGTATGAAGTAAATCCCATGCTGGGTCATCGGGGCGTGCGTCTTGGTATGTCGTATCCGGAAATTTACCAAATGCAAATTCGATCAATTCTTGAAGCGGCTGCGCTCTGCACTAAACAAGGTACACAGATTTTGCCTGAAATCATGGTGCCCCAGGTTATTACCTTACAGGAATTGCTAAAAGTAAAAGCTTTCGTCGATCAAATTCAACAAGAAGTGGAAAGTCAATACGGTATTGCCCTTAAATTTAAATTCGGAACCATGGTAGAAACCGTCAGAGCCTGCACCCGCGCAGGAGAGCTGGCGCAAGTAGCCGAATTTTTCTCTTTTGGTACCAATGACTTAACTCAGGCAACCTTCTCGTTTTCACGCGAAGATGCAGAAAACAAATTTTTACCGCTTTACAATGAAATCGGCTTACTTGAAGACAATCCCTTTGAAGTCCTTGATGCAAAAGGTGTCGGTCAGTTAATGAAAATGACCGCTGATTCCGGCCGCAAAACCCGCCCCGATATCAGCATAGGCATCTGCGGTGAACAAGGCGGACATCCGCAATCGATACGCTTTTGTCATCATATCAAGCTGGATTATGTTTCCTGTTCGGCACCACGCATCCCCATCGCCAGACTGGCTGCCGCCCATGCGAAATTGCTGGAGGCTGATTACAGGGTTGGTTAATTCATTACCGGCGGCGCAATACGCTTTCGCTATTGCGCACCCCCCTACGGGCTTTGGATTGCACCTTACCGCGTTTGACCCCTTTGCTATTTGATTACGCTACAGGCTGGACTTTATGCGTCCAACTCAGCAATCAGCTGCTTGAAGCCACCAAATGACTTGCGTAGCAGTTTTTCGGAGCGTATCTAATGTTTAAAACTAATTTTGACATGCGCTTACCCTAATTCTAGCAAGTAGCCTGTATGGAGTGAATCGGAATACGGGGAACCGTGGTTTGAACTCTCCCGCATTTCGCGTTACTTCATGCAGGCTACTTGCCACTTGCTTACATCTCAAAAATACTGACCAGGGTTGATGAAATTATTTTTTGCGTTTTTGAGTCCACAGCTCCCAGTTTTTTAATGAGTCTGGATTTGTCGACTGACCTTAACTGATCCAGCAAAATAAGGCCGGTCTTATCTTGAAACTGAAGCTCAACTCTTGAGGGCGCATGAAACCCTTTTGTCGTCATGGGAGCGATTAAAACAGTTTTTAGGCAGTTCATTTCATTGGGTGACACAATGACGCAGGGTCTTGTTTTTTTAATTTCACTGCCAATAGCTGGATCAAGTTCGATAAGATAAACGTCAAACCGATAAACTACCATTCCCACGCCTCTCCAGTGGCAAGCTCTGAAGAATGATCAAGATTCCTGTTGGTTTCATTAAAATCTTGCTCAATTTGAGAAGCTGCAATGCTTTGAAACTGCTCTTTCCAACCTTGTCTTGTTTTTTTTATAGGGGTGATTAATAAACCATTATCGACGACTTGAATTTCAAATTCTTTGTTTTGAAGGTTGGCTTGTTTAATAAGTAGTTGTGGAATTCTGATTCCCTGAGAATTTCCTATTTTGATTAAGTGTGGCATAGTTGACTCATCTTTTTAAAGCGGGGTGATTACATTGTAATTACTTTTAAGATGGGTTTCAAATGAAAAATGCTCATGGAGGGTTTCCTGCCCCAATCCTATCTATTTCCCTTATCCAGTTCTTGCAAGTGCCTTAGCTTTTCCTTGATTTTGATTTCCAGGCCTCGATCAACAGGCTGATAATAACGCGTTCCTGCTAGCTGATCCGGAAAATAATTTTCACCTGCGGCATAGGCTTCCGGCTCATCATGGGCGTAACGGTAGGCTTTGCCGTAATCCAGGGATTTCATGAGTTGGGTGGGTGCATTTCTTAAATGTACCGGCACGCCCAGACTGCCGCTTTGTTTTGCATCCCGCATGGCGGCGTTGTAAGCTTTATAAACAGCATTGCTTTTGGGCGCACAAGCCATATAAACAATAGCTTGCGCCAAGGCCAGTTCACCTTCCGGACTACCGAGACGTTCTTGGGCTTCCCAGGCATTAATGGCAATTTGCAAAGCTCTGGGGTCTGCGTTGCCGATGTCTTCAGAGGCGATTCTAACGATACGTCTGGCCAAATAGCTTAAGTCACAACCACCATCCATCATCCGACATAACCAATAAAGCGACGCATCCGGTGAGCTGCCTCTTACCGATTTATGCAGGGCTGAAATTTGGTTATAAAACTCTTCACCTTGATTATCAAAACGTCTAACACCGCCGGAAAGCACTTCTTTGGCACACGCTTCATTAATCACAGTACTATCTTTTGCTGCGGCAAGTTCTACCGCTATTTCAAGTAGATTGAGTAATCTTCTGGCATCGCCATCAGCGGCTTCGGCAAATTGCTGTTTAATATCATCGGCCATTTCAATGCCCAGACTTCCCAGACCTCTGGCTTTATCGATGAGCGCTTTGTCTATAACATCTCTTAAGTCATTACTGGTTAGCGCATTAAGCACATAAACACGAGCCCTTGATAATAAGGCGTTGTTAAGGGCAAAAGAGGGGTTTTCAGTAGTCGCACCGACAAAATAAACAGTGCCATCTTCTACATGCGGTAGGAAAGCATCTTGTTGTGATTTATTAAAACGATGCACTTCGTCAACAAATAAAATAGTGCGTCGATGTTGTTCAAGCTGGATTTTTTTGGCTGCACTGACAGCGACCCTGATTTCCTTAACACCGGATAATACCGCAGAAATCGGCATAAATTCGGCATCAGAATGCAGGGCGATTAATCGTGCCAGTGTCGTTTTCCCGGTTCCTGGTGGCCCCCAGAAAATCATGGAATGCAAGCGACCGGATACCACGGCTTCGTAGAGTGGTTTACCGGATTTTAGAATATGGTGTTGACCTACGTAATCGTCTAGCGATTGTGGCCGCATTCTATCAGCTAATGGCTTGGTTAAATCATCGAACATTGAGAAGAGGCAGGAGCAAGGTTAAAGGTTAAAGGTTAAAGGTTAAAGGTTAAAGGATTATGCCTTTGGCTTTAAAAGCTTTTCACCACGAAGACACGAAGGACTAGCGTGACGGGGTTTGCAACCCCGTCACTCACGTTTTGAAATCTATAAAAGCCT
>CAIUYS010000354.1 GCA_903903365.1 uncultured Methylococcaceae bacterium | reverse complement strand
TTCCCACACCCGGGATGGCGGGTGGTGGAAATACCATAGCCACCCCGCCCGGCAGTTTTTGCAGTTCTTTATTGACCGATGATTTAATGGCCGTATATTGCTCTTTAGCGCCTTTACGTAGGGCCCAATCTTCAAGAGTTATAAAGAAAAATGCGTTGTAGGTGGTATTCGCCTGACTAAGCATGTTGTAGCCCAGCACGGTTGAATAGTATTTTATACCCGGCGTGTTTTTTAATACGTCTTCAACTTGGCGAGCCATCTCGCTGGTTCGTTGAAACGATGAGGCATTGGGTAATTGAAGTGCGCCGTAGATATAGCCCTGATCTTCATCGGGCAAAAAGCTGGAGGGCGTTTTATTGCCTAAAAAGCCCGCGAACAAAGTCAGTGCCAACAACAACATTAAACCGAAAAAGCTGTGACGAATCAGTCCGCCGCAAACGCCAACATAGCCATCAGTTATGCGACCAAAAATACGGTTAAAACCATTAAAAAACCGCTGCAACAAGCTGGTTTTTTGGTCTTTTGATTTTGGCTTTAACATAAGGGCGCATAAAGCGGGTGTTAGCGTTAAAGCATTAAAGGCAGATAGCGCCACAGATATCGCTATGGTTAGCGCAAACGGCTGATAAAGACGTCCGGTAATACCGGGAATAAAAGCCGTCGGTATAAACACGGCCGCCAGAATAATGGCAATCGCGATAACCGGCCCTGACACTTCTTCCATGGCTTTAATCGAAGCCTCTTTAGGCGACATGCCTTCCTCAATATGATGCTCTACCGCCTCTACCACCACAATGGCATCATCAATCACCAAACCTACCGCCAGCACCAGACCGAACAGGGACAAGGTATTAATGGAGAAACCAAACAGGGGAAAAAAGGCAAACGTACCGATTAAAGCCACCGGCACCGCCAGCAACGGAATTAACGTAGCCCGCCAACTTTGCAAAAACAGATAGACGACAATAATAACCAGCACCAACGCTTCAAATAACGTTTGGACAATATCATCAATCCCCGCAGTTACTGCCAGCGTGGTATCAAGTGCCACGGCATAATCCAGATCAGCCGGAAAACTCTTTTTTTGTTCGGCCATTAACGCTTTAACACCGTTAGCAGCTTCCAGTGCGTTGGAACCGGGTAATTGATAAAGCGCAATCAGCGCGGTAGGTTGTCCATTCAAGCGACTGGAGACCGAGTAATTTTGCGCCCCCAACTCAATTCGACCGACATCTTTAATACGCACCGTTGAGCCCGTTTTATCAACGCGCAAAATAATATTGGCAAAGTCTTCTTCAGATTGTAAACGGCCTTGCGCCTGAATGGCATAGGTAAACTCTTGACCGTTAGGAATCGGTTCACCGCCAATTTGTCCGGCCGGGTTCACCGTATTTTGGGCTTGAATGGCACTAACAATTTCGGGGATAGTAATATCCATTGAGGCCAGCTTGTCGGGTTTTACCCAAATACGCATGGCATACTGACCCGCACCAAACACCGAAACCGTGGAAATACCTTTAATGCGGGTTAGCTTGTCATTGAGATTGATATAGGCATAATTGGCCAGAAAAACATTGTCGTAAGTCCCTTTGGGCGAATACAGGGCAAACATAATGAGTGGAGCGACGGTAGATTTTTGCACCGTTACGCCAAAATTGTTAACCGCCGCAGGCAGCTGAGAAGCCGCTTGCGTTTCACGCATTTGAGCAAGAATTTGGTCGGTGTTGGGGTCAGTAGTGACATCAAAATCGACGCGCACATTGGTATTGCCGCTATTGGTGTTAATGGAATACATGTAGGTCATGTTATCAACGCCCGACATTTGCTGCTCAATCGGCGTTGCCACCGCTTGCTCCATCGTCAAGGCATCCGCACCGTTATAAGTAGTGCTGACCTGAATTTCAGGCGGTGCCAAATTGGGGAACTGGGCAATCGGCAAGCCCGCCATTGCCACCAAGCCCATAATAACCATAAGAATGGCTATCACCATCGCCACGATAGGCCTATTAATAAAAAATTTGGCCATTATATTATCTCGCTGCGTTGGTGGTAGTCGTTGGCTTTTCTTCCGAAAGGTAAGGCGCTACATTGACTATCATACCCTCGCGAATCTTTTGCTGGCCTTCAACGACCACCTGTTCACCGGCTTTTAAGCCGTCTTCAATCACAACCAGGGTGCCACTGGTTTCGCCCAACTTTACCGGACGAATATTGATGCTTTTATCCGCGTTAACCACCGCCAATTGAGTCGCGGTTTGCAAATGAATCACGGCTTGTTGGGGCACGACCAACGCATCACGCTTAACATCCGTAGTGGCGCGAATGCGTGCGTACATGCCGGGGCGCAGAATGTTCTTCGGATTTGAAAACAACACGGCAATTTTAATCGTGCCGGTATTGACATCGACTTGCCGGTTGGCGAAGTAAATGGTGCCGTTATCGGGATAAATAGAGTTATCGGCCAAGGTTAACTGAAAAGGCACAGATTCAGGTTGCCCGACGTTACTTTGCACGCGCTGGGCTAGACGTAAATATTGTTTTTCGTCCAAGCCAATATAAGCGCGAATAGGCTCGACTTGGGATACCTGAGTCAGCTCATTGCTGGTAGAGCCGGGCCCGACTAAATCCCCAAGCTGCGCTTTTGATAAACCGGCTATACCGGTAATAGGAGAAGTGATTTTAGTAAAGCCCAGATTTAATTGCGCCGTTTCAACTGCGGCCTGCGCTGCCAACACCTGGGCTTGTGAACTGGCTACCGCACCCACCGCATTATCACGGTCAAGAACACTGACCGCCTTTTCGGGCAACAGACGCTTAACGCGATTCATGGCCAGTTGATTGGTTGTCAGCACTGCCTGCTGTTGTGCCAGATTGGCTTTTGCTTGTGCAAGTGTGGCCTCAAAAGGACGCTGATCAATTTGGTAAAGTTGCTGGTTCTTTTGAACCAAATCACCTTCCTTGTAATTTTGCTTAATCAAATAACCGGTCACCTGCGCATTAATTTTGGCATTGACCATGCCATCCAGTGTACCCACCCATTCCTGCTGGACGGGCACATCCTGCTGTAGCACCTCAGTGACTTTTACCGTTAGCAGACTTGCGGCAACAGGTTGCTTGGCTTTTTCGCAACCACTTATAAACACAACGGAAATAACACCCAATAACAGAAGTGAATCCTTAAAACTGCCACGTTGACAGTAGGTGGATGTAGACTGATTTTGCGTTTTTATCATAAAACCTTCTAACAATTTAAAACAATTGAAGGGCATTTTTGTCTGCATCATAAGACAAAACGTAAGTATTCAAGCCCCCTCGCTATGCTCTCCTCCTTTGAAAAAGGGGGAGCAAAGCGAGGGGCAGAGGGGGATTTATCTAATAAAATCTCCCTAACC
>CAIUYS010000353.1 GCA_903903365.1 uncultured Methylococcaceae bacterium | reverse complement strand
TGGCATACTCAAGGCGATAGGCTGGGAAACCTCGGATGTGATTCAAATGAAATTTTGGGAAGGCGCGATAATTTCGCTAACGGCTTTTTTTACCGGCGTGATTTTAGCCTACATCCATGTCTTTTTCACCGGCTCCATAGTGTTCGAACCGGCGCTTAAGGGCTGGTCGAATCTCTATCCCAATTTCAAGTTGACGCCTTTTATTAATCTTGAGCAACTGACGACCTTGTTTTTTTTAACCGTGGTTCCCTATACCGTGGCGACGATTGTACCCATCTGGCGGGCGGCCACTATCGACCCGGATTCGGCGATGCGCTTTACCGGAGAATAAGCCGTGATTGAACTGGTTAATGTAAAAAAAGTGTTTAACGCCGGTAATCCCAGTGAGTTTTCGGCACTGAACAGCGTCAATCTGTTGATTGAAGAAAATCAGGTCACCGTGCTTAAAGGCCCTAGCGGTTCCGGAAAAACCACGTTATTAAGCATCGTTGGTTGTATGAGCCGGCCTTCGGCAGGACGGGTGAAGTTACAGGGACGTGAAATCACCAGTTTGCCGGAACGATTTTTAACCGATATTCGCCGCAAAACATTCGGCTTCATTTTTCAGCAACCCAATCTCATCAAGGGCATTTCCGTTCTGGACAACGTGATGTTGCCGGCCTACCCGCTGGGCGAAAAACGTGTTCATCTAAAAAACAAGGCCATGAAAGGCTTGGCTGCGCTCAATATAGCCAACAAGGCGGCCTCCAAGGTGGAATGGTTGTCGGGTGGTGAAGCCCAACGCGCTTCAATCGTCCGCGCACTCATCAACGATCCGTATATCATCATAGCCGACGAACCGACCGCGCATCTTGATACCAAGCTCTCCTATCGATTTATGGAGATCATCGAGACATTTAAAGCGGAAGGCAAAACCGTCATCATTACCAGTCATGATCCGCTGGTTTATGACTCGTCTATGGTAGACAGGGTGGTCAATCTTCGCGATGGACAAATCGAGGTCTAGTCGTCGTGATCTTGCATCCCACCGTTATCGCTAACCTGCTGGCCGCTTATATTTCCAGTTTTATGGTGCTCTATGCCCTGTTTTACGGCGTGCAAATACTTAAATATTGGGACATAGAAAACGGCCACGAATTACAGTTGGTGCTGGAGCGCAAAACTTATCTAATTTCAACCCTGTTGGGGTATGTTTTTGGCCTGCAACTGCTGTCCCTTTTTTTGTATATTTTTACCGCTGACAGCCTGACTCCGCTGTTTGTCGGTGCCATGTGTGCCGCAGGCACCTTAAACGTCGATGCTTTTGGCTATCCCACGTTGGTGCTAAAAATAGTCAATTTTATTGTGGCCGGACTGTGGCTGGTTTTAAATTATGCCGACAACCAAGGCTACGATTATCCACTGATCAAAAAGAAGTATCTGCTACTGGCGTTCATCGCGCCGTTTATTGTTCTGGAGACGCTTCTGGAGAGTGCCTACTTTTTAAGCATGAAGGCGGATGTTATTACCTCCTGCTGCGGCAGCTTGTTCAGCAGTGAACGGACAACGGGACTGGGTTCTGAAATGGCTGCTTTACCCGCATTGACGATGCAACGGATTTTTTATGGCGTCATGTTTTTCACATTGGCCAGCGGAATATTTTTCTGTATCAAGAGCGTGGGCGGCTATTTTTATGCTGCCTTAAGCTTGCTGATGTTCCTTGTCTCACTGGTCTCCATTGTTTCTTTTATATCGCTCTATATTTATGAGTTGCCGACCCATCATTGTCCGTTTTGCATCATCATGGAAGAGTACCACTACCTCGGTTACCTGCTTTATAGTCTCCTGTTTGGCGCCGTGGTATCGGGTATTAGCATCGCTGCACTGAGCCCTTTTCGTCAGGTGGAAAGCCTGAAATTCATGTTGAACGGGTTTATTCGAAAACTGGCGCTGGCTTCCCTTATTTTATATGCAGCGTTTACTGCGTTGGTCACTTATGAAATCGTCACCTCAAGTCTGGTTATTGCTTATGAAGTTGTTTATTAAACAGCCGGCGACCCTGCCATACCTGAAGCCTACTATTGTGGGAGCGGCTTTAGCCGCGTTTGTCGAGACTAAAGTCTCTCCCACAACAGCGCTGATCCAAGATTAAACCAAATTTTGAACTATAAAAAATACAACAATGAAACCCACTATTTATTTTCAAATCAAGCTCTGGCTGGCAGCTTTAATTCTGCTGTTATGCATGGACAGCAGCTATGCCGACGACCCCACGGTTACCATCAAGAAAACCGACCGTTGCCCGGTATGCGGCATGTTTGTTTACAAATATCCAAAATGGGTGGCTCAAATCAGCTTTAAAGATGGTTCGTATTATTTTTACGATGGCGCCAAAGATATGTTTAAACATATTTTCGATACGGCGAAATTTACGTCCGGAAAAACGGCTGAAAATATCAAAGACATTTACGTCACCGATTATTATGAAGTGGAGTTAATTGACGCCAAGTCGGCTTTTTATGTGATCGGCTCGGACGTATTAGGCCCGATGGGTCATGAGTTACTGCCCTTCAAGGATCAGGAAGCCGCACAAGAATTTCTGGAAGATCATAAAGGCAAAGCCATCATCCGTTTTCAGGAGGTGACACCGGCCATCATCGACTCACTGGATCACCGGACATGAGGACACACCAATATTTGAGGTTACTGCTATTCGGACTACTGATCGCTAGTATGCTTGGTGGCTGCAATAAGCGGGGCGGGTTACAGATTGGCGACCCTATTCCTGACGTCACCCTAACCGACTTCCAGGGAAAATCGATGACGCTGCCTAAAGACCTTAAAGGTAAAGTCGCACTGATTCGCTTTTGGTCGCTTGATTGCGGATTTTGCGACAAAGAGATTCTGTTGGCTTTTGAGAGCTTTTATCAGAAGTACAAAGACCGGGGATTTATTCCGGTAGCGATCAACGAGAGCCGGGTTGACCAAGCTGATGAGCGGCTCAAAAAGTTTAAGCATCTGACCTATCCCATGTTAATCGATGAATACAGCGTGGTGGCGAAACGCTTTGGTATCATCGGCCTGCCGACCAGCTTCGTTATTGATGAGTCCGGTATTGTGCAAGACAAACTGACCGGGGAAGCCGGTACCGATGAATATGAAAAATTTTTTACAACCGTCCTGAATAAAGGAGTTTTTTATGAAAGTGGTCATTAAGATAGTGTTTATGCTGGTGGTATTTCAGTTTTCCTTGATGTCGTCCGGAGCATCGGCCGAAGAAGCCCACAAACGTGAAAGTTGTCGTGTTTGTGGCATGTATATCGACCAATACCAAAAGAGTGCTGCGGAGCTAACCTACCTGGATGGTAAAAAGGAGTACACCTGTGGCGTGGCCTGTATGCTGCGTGAAGTCGAAGATGCCGGTGGCATCTCCGCTTTCAAGTCGGTACAAGTGCATGACTGGGTTACCGGCAAGCTGGTGGATGCGGAAGCAGCCACTTATGTTATCGGTAGCCAGGTGATTCCGGACATGGTTCCCAACTACATTGCTTTTGCCAAACGTGACGAGGCAGAAGCTTTTATGGCCAAAGAGGGCGGCGAGATAATGGACTTTAAATTTGCCTACCGTGATGTATCGGAGGTGGGAACCACCACACCGTTTCGAATTCGTACCGCAGTAACGCCGGGAGCAGGCAATTTTGCCGTTGGCATGGTTTACGGCTACCAGCAAAAAGATAATCTTAAAATTGGCTCCAATAGTAGGGATCCGTCTACTTTTATCAACGAAAATAATGGGCAGTCGAAAGCGCCAAAAGAATTGCAGGTTCAGCAACAATCCCTAACCTTCAATTACTCGCCCACTGACAACCTCGCATTATTCGCTAACCTGCCCTGGTTCGAAAAAAGGTCGACCAGCTTGTCGCGATCAGCGCCAGGTGCTGC
>CAIUYS010000352.1 GCA_903903365.1 uncultured Methylococcaceae bacterium | reverse complement strand
GTGGGTTTTATTGGCGCATTTACAACCTTTTCCACTTTTTCCCTGGAAACTATTTATCTGCTGGAGCAGGGCAGTTTAAACAAGGCTGCTTTAAATATAGTAGTCAGTGTGTTGGGCTGTTTATTTGCGGTCTGGATTGGTTTGCTGTGCGGCAGAACATTATTTTTGTATTCGGGTGGCCTATTTCATTGGAGTGGTGGTGTTATTCCTTTCGCACTGTTGATAGTCAATGCCATCGGTGCTTTTTTAATTGGCCTTATCGCGACTATCTTGTTACAAAAAGTTGCGATTTCCATGGAATACCGCGCCGCTATTATGGTGATCATGGTGGGTACTTATTTAACGTTATCTGGTTTGTATTTAATTTTGTTTTTGATTGAGCACGGCTATTCATTTGAGTCCCATACCAACTTAATGCTGGGTACTTTTGTAGGTAATGGTTTAAGTTGTCTTTTTGTTATTTGGCTGGGTTTATTAGCGGGTAAGCAGATATGAGTACAAAAGAAGTCACTATCGCCAGAATTTATACCCTTGAAGGGCATGATCAGTTAAATCAGGCGTTGGATATTTTACATGATGAAGAAAAAATTCAGGGGGTTACTATTATTCGGGGGATTGCCGGTTTTGGTGAAAGCCGTGAAATACATACCTCGTCCCTGTTGACGTTATCACTGGAATTACCCTTGATTATAGAGTTTTATGATGAGCCGGAAAAAGTAGAAAAAGCGATACACACGTTAACATCGCGGCTTGATCTCAAACATATCGTTAGCTGGTCGGCAATGGCTTTTATTGATACCGCTGCTTGATTTTGGGCTACCCCTGTTTTAACGCAAGTCGCTGTTATATATTTTTCTTTAGGCGTTTTGAATCCGGGTTCAATTCAACGGGTGATATCACCGATTGGCTAGCTATCCGGGGAGTTGTTTGATTGATATTAAGGTTCAGTGACAAGAACGGGTCAGTGACTTTTATTAAATCAGCCCCTTTAGGTAATGTTATGTCAGTTAGCAGCGATAATGCTGTTTTTTGCTCATCCATCATTAACAAGGCTCTTCTTTTCAAAGGGGCATGTGAGGTTGTTAGCGATGCAGATTGATTAACAAATTGAGCGATACTATCCAGTCGTTGATGTAATTGCTCGGCGTTAGCAGCCGGCATAAGAAACGTGTAGGGGCCGTCAGTGGTCAGTTTGGGATCAAGATAGCCGGGGTTAAGGCGACTGAATTGCTCATAACCCAGATTGGCCATTTCGGCTACTTCTTTAAATTCTTTTTCAGCCAGGTAGTCAATGTCATGCTTGCGATCAATTTTGACTTTAACAAAATAGGGTTCGTTTCTAATCTGGGCAAACTTTAATCCATGCGCGTCAGGGTTGGCAAATATACTGGATAATGCCAGGAAACGGGGAACGTACTCTTGAGTTTCTTCAGGCAAGCGCAAAGACCAGTAGTCCGTGTCAGCACCTTCAGCGACATTGCGACTAATGGCGTTATCTACGGTGCCAAGTCCACAATTGTAGGCAGCCAAAGCAAGCAACCAGTCACCATTAAAATGCTGATTAAGAAATGACATATAACGCATGGCCGCTTGAGTGGAGGCCGTGATATCTAGCCGGTCATCATATTGCCCACTTTGATGCAAATCAAAATCAAGTCCCGTACTCGGAATAAATTGCCAGAGTCCGGCGGCGCTTTTGGGCGATAGTGCAGTCGGCTGATAAGCGCTTTCTACAATAGGTAATAAGGCCAGTTCGTAAGGTAATTTATGTTGGCTGAGACTTTCGACGATGTGATAAAGATAGGGGCGCGCACGATCAGTCACTTGATACAGATAACTGCTGTGTTGAGCATACCAAGCAATATGTTTATTGACTCGGTCATACTTAATAGTTTCTTTGGTGTCGTGTGGGATTAGCTTTGTTAAGTGTTGTTCGACAGGTTGTTGTGAGGTGTTTTCCGTGTTTTCTGCGTTATCAAAATATTTTGATTTAACCGGTTTTTCAGGTTCCAAAGCAGCGTTTACCAGTAGTTCGGAGGGGATTCTTAAGTCAAGCCTGTGCATTCTTGGATTTAAGTCGATACGCGAACGGAGTCGGGTTTGATCGTCAGGATTTTCATTATGGGTAGCGTTTTTGGGCGCAAGCACCTGGCCTGGTAAAGCTATCTTGTTGCCTGTTCTTGAAGAGAGAGCGGCGTTAAGTTTAAGGCGACCATAAGGCGTGTATTTATATTGTGCTGTCGTGGCAGTTGTCGGCAACCTGAGTTTTTGCAAAGCAAGCATTCGTTCTGATTGGGCTTTTGCAGATAAAAGCGGTACAGCGTTGCTAACAGTACCTGATGACTTAGCCGCATTAAGGGCGAGATCCAAGCGTTTCTGAATAATGGTGGCAGCAGATTGATTAGTGCCATTTTCGAGGATTTTATTCGGCTGAGTAGTCACTTGGCTGGGTCGAGGTATTTTCATACCTAAACGAATGCGCTCCCAAACGTCCCCCGGATGTTTTAATTTATTTGGCTTAACATAATGCAGACGCGCGTTTTTATTTTTTACTCGTGAGCGTGGCAGATGTCCGCTCAGATCATTAGTGTCTACAGAGGACGCCATAATCTCTGCTGATTGGGTTAGCAATGATGAGCCAACCAGTAAATTTAATACTATAACTAATCGTCGCACGCTGTACCTATTTCTATATATCCAGGGTATTTTAGTAATAATCCGGAATTTAATGGAGCTTAAGCGGATCATGCAAAAAAGCAGAAGCAATAATCAAATTTATTGAGTTGTGATCAACAACTATAGTTTTAAAACTGCGAATTTTGGAATGATATTGTCTTTATAATGTACGCTTTATCTTTAATATTCGGTAATAAAAGTTTCATTGTCGTTATAGCTATTCAGTTAATCAGGCTATCCGTGTATTTGAACGTAACTTAATTTAAGTCAGCGTATGCCGTTTTTTTTGTCCATTTTTTGCACTTTCATCTGAAATAGTTGTCCTATCGGTTCATGTTAATCCCTTAACAGTTACCCGTGTACCCTTAAAATAACGTGTATCTGATTGTTTTTAAATTATTTTTACTGTTATTTAACGCTAT
>CAIUYS010000351.1 GCA_903903365.1 uncultured Methylococcaceae bacterium | reverse complement strand
GGGCTTTTCACTATGAAAGAAGCTCATGCAATGGCTTGTCAATCCCGATGAGGAAATTCTCGACTGGAAAGCCGTGTGCGGGAAAACCGCACGCACGGTTTGGAGGGAGGGGAGGTTAATAGCCTTCCCTACCCCTATCATCGTTAACAATTATCTTAAACTCCGCCACGCTTCACGTTAAAAAATAGAACACGGATTTTACGGATTGACACGGATAAGAAAAGTTTATGCCGATCTGATTTACAATCTGCATCACGCTTCATAGTTGAAGGATACGAAAAACAAAAGCTTATGTTTTTCTTCGTGTCCTTCGTGTCTTCGTGGTGAATCAATTTGAGAAATTTTGAGAAATAAGGAAATAATTTAATGACTATAGATTACTTAATTATCGGCCAGGGACTGGCGGGAAGCTTGTTGGCTTGGGAGTTGATACAACGGGGTTGTAAGGTTGTTATCGTTGATAATGGCAGGGAAAACGCGTCACAGGTCGCGGCTGGCTTAATCAATCCCGTCACCGGTATGCGTTTTGTAAAATCTGTGGAGGTCGACAATTTACTGCCTACGGCAAAGCTGTATTACACGCAATTAGCCGCTGTTTTTCAGCAAACTTTTTATATAGAAAAACCCATGCTGCGACTTTTTCGCAGTGATAAAGAATTAACGCATGGCCTTAAGCGACTTAATGACGCGGATTATAACGACTATTTGGGCACAATAACATCGCCAGATCATGCTATAAAAAATTTGATTGCGCCTTTTGGTTTTTTGGAACAAAAACAAACCGGCTATTTACAAACACGGCCATTATTAAGCTGTTTAAAAGCCTTCTTTATTGCCAAAGGCATTTACCGACAGGCCGAGATTAATTATCAAGATATTCAGTTGCAATCGGCTTTGCGCTGGCAGGATATTTCCCCTAAACAGATTATTTTCTGCGAAGGCCATCATGCCACGCATAATCCCTGGTTTTCGTGGCTGCCTTTTCAGTTGGTAAAAGGTGAAATTTTAACGCTGGAACATCAAAGCCAATTACCGGATAAAATCCTGAATTTTGGTGACTGGTTAATTCCTTTAAATAACCGGCACATCCGTGTCGGTGCAACATTTGACCGGGAAAACCTGAACACCTTGCCTACCGAACGAGGTAAAGCAGAGTTATTAAATACGCTCAAATCCGTTTCAGCCGATTTGGCGCAAGCCACTTTACTGTATCATCAAGCCAATATTCGGCCTTGCACCTTGGATAAACAGCCCTTTATCGGCCACCATCCAAAACATCCACAGTTGGCTGTTTTTAACGGTTTTGGCGCTAAAGGCAGCTTGCAGATACCCGGGTTTTGCCAATATTTCGCTGATACCTTATTAAATGACAGCCCTTTAACTGCAAACATTCAACGCCATTATGCAACGCACTTCACTGGTTAACACCGCTCATAATCTCATTAAAGAGGTTCTTCACGCTGGCGCTATTGCCATTGACGCTACCGTGGGCAACGGCCACGACACCTTGTTTCTGGTCGAGCAAGTCAGTCCGTCAGGCAAGGTTTTTGGTTTTGACATACAACAAGCGGCCATCGAATCAACCCATCAAAAATGCCTTCAAATACCCAATCCGGAATGTTTGACGTTAATTCATGCCAGCCATGCTGAAATGGCCGACAGGATTCCGGCTCATCATCACGGCAATATTAGTGTGATTATGTTTAATCTGGGCTATCTGCCGGGCGGTGATAAAGCTATTATCACTTGCACCGATTCAACAATAACGGCTTTACAGAGTTCCAGTCAGCTATTATCAAATCAGGGTATTATCACAATCATGGCTTATCCGGGACATTCAGGAGGTGACTTGGAAACTGTCCAGGTTAAAAACTGGTGTGAACAATTGGATGTCAAGCACTTTAAAATCAGCATTATTTACAGTTCAGAGAATAAAGCGTCTGCCCCCAGGCTTTTTGTGATTCAAAAGACACAGTAAAATAAACGGCTAACAAAACAATCTGCTATCATTCCGACCCTAATTTACTCAACTGCAACCATTAAGGACACTCATGTCAGAATTTACCAACGTTTCCATCTTCAAAAAAGCCAACGTCTATTTCGGTGGCAATGTCAGCAGTCGCACTATCCGTTTTGCCGATGGCTCTTTAAAAACACTGGGCTTTATGTTGCCGGGTGAATATATTTTTAACACTGCTGATAAAGAATTAATGGAAATCATCGACGGTGACCTTGATGTTTTATTGCCAGAAACTGATGAATGGCAAAAAGTAACTGGTGG
>CAIUYS010000350.1 GCA_903903365.1 uncultured Methylococcaceae bacterium | reverse complement strand
GGGCTTTTCACTATGAAAGAAGCTCATGCAATGGCTTGTCAATCCCGATGAGGAAATTCTCGACTGGAAAGCCGTGTGCGGGAAAACCGCACGCACGGTTTGGAGGGAGGGGAGGTTAATAGCCTTCCCTACCCCTATCATGGTAGGCGAGATATAAATTTTTTGCATCTCCTTTGGCTATACCCAGCTTGGCATGACTTTGGTTGCTGTACCAGCCAATAAAGTCGGCGGCATCGGCAAAATCATCACGATCAGATGTCCAGCCACCGGCGTCGGCAAGATAAAGATCCCAAGTTCCGTCGAGTGCTTGCGCATAGCCATAAGCACTGGTCGGTTTAAACCAGGGAATAATACCCAGTAGCCAGATGCGGGGCGGCTCTGCATCGGCGACAAAATGCGATTCCTGGTGCATAATCGCCATTTGTACAGGAATAGGCACGCCCCATTTTTCATACGATTGTTTGGCATCCGCATACCAATCAT
This sequence comes from uncultured Methylococcaceae bacterium, assembly GCA_903903365.1. Taxonomy (GTDB): domain Bacteria; phylum Pseudomonadota; class Gammaproteobacteria; order Methylococcales; family Methylomonadaceae; genus Methylobacter_C. The sequence continues at coordinate 1,323 of CAIUYS010000350.1, read as the reverse complement.
CTTTTTCTTGAAAAGTGGCGCATAGATTGTCACTGTTTCTGGGCGGAGCCGCTGTGCAGGCCACCAAAGAGAATAAAAAAGGCAGTATGAGCGGGTGTTTCATGAGGTGGAGCAAGGTGTTTAGCAAAATAGTGATAGCGGTATAATTTGAGTTGGTTTTGTAAGAAATAATAAATTAGGGTTACAATTGTACTTCATAAACTCATAAAGTGTGAGCTTGAATATAAAGTCCATCAACTTAAGACCGGCCTGATTAATTGCTTACCGACGGCGTTAAATTGATAGGAAACATAAGCCGAAAGTCAATCAGGAGATAGGTGATGTATTCAACGTTAGATCGGCCTCGGCGCACAAACCTGGTGTCAGAGGGCTTTATTTATATGGGTGAAGAAGAGCATAAAATTACCGTTAAAAATCTGTCTATAAGCGGCGTACTTGCCCAGTTAAATACCGATAGGGAAGACATTGACATTAAATATGTTTTTAATCAATTATTGGTTTCAACCGTCATTGATTTATATCTTCCTGAAATGCGCCTGGTGGGTGATGTCGAGGTGGTTAGAGGGGATATGGAAGAAGGGCATATTTTACTGGCGCTTGAATTTAAAAACATTGCTTTTGATATAGATAAAGATTTGAACAAGAGAAAAGTCTATAGAAAAAACATGCCCGATTCCGGAAAAATTTTATTAAATGGTCAATATTATAATTTTACGTCGGTCAATGTTTCAGTCGATGGTTTAATGATTTGTCTTCCAGAGGCAATAGCGGTGGAAGTGGGTACAATAACCCGGTTTGAGTTTAAACGACTGGAATTGGAGGGTGAGATAAAGATGATATGGGGTGATCTTATTTCCGAGGGTCGAACATTGATCGGCCTGCAGTATGTGCATTTAGATAAAAATGCCCTTAAAAAAATACCCCGTTTTTCTCAGCAACAAACCGCTGCTTTGTAACACCAAGTGGATGTTGGCTTGATTATAGAACACGGATGACACTGATTATACGGATTTTAACTGATTTTATTTTTAATCGAAAAACCCCTAATGCCGTTAGCTTAAGCGCAAGTTGTTTAAAAAACCGGAGTGCAATCGCTTCAGCTATTGCCTTTAAAAACAGCTAAAGCAGTTTTACTCCAGTTGACTACTTAACTTAACGGCATTGTCCTGCGTGCCTTTGCTTATCTCTGTTTGCCCAGTAATCAGTCGCTAACTGATGCGCTTCTTGCTGGGTGTTCGCTTTGCCCAATAATTTAAGCGCAATCGCTGCCGTACCAATAATGGAGTTTTCGGCGAATTCGTCGTTAATACTGCCTTGCCAAAT
>CAIUYS010000349.1 GCA_903903365.1 uncultured Methylococcaceae bacterium | reverse complement strand
GACGATATTGAAGCGGTCGCCAAAAAAGCCAACAAAGAAATCGGCAAACCTGTTGTACCTGTTCGCTGCGAAGGTTTTCGCGGTGTCTCACAATCATTGGGCCATCACATTGCCAATGATGCCATTCGGGACTGGGTACTGGAAAACCGTGACGGTGACGAAAGCTTCCCAACCACACCTTATGATGTCGCTGTTATCGGTGACTACAACATTGGTGGCGATGCGTGGGCTTCACGGACTTTATTGGAAGAAATGGGTTTACGCGTCGTCGCACAGTGGTCTGGTGACGGCACCATTGCGGAAATGGAAAAAACCCCCAAGGTGAAACTGAATTTGATCCATTGCTATCGTTCAATGAACTACATTGCACGGCACATGGAAGAAAAATACAAAATCCCCTGGATTGAATACAATTTCTTTGGCCCTACCAAAATTGCCGAATCCTTACGTAAAATTGCCGCCTTGTTTGATGAAACCATTCAGGCTGGCGCTGAAAAAGTAATCGCTAAATATGAGTCTGAATACCAGGCAGTCATCGACAAATACAAACCACGTCTGCAAGGCAAGCGCGTTATGCTGTATGTCGGCGGCTTGCGTCCTCGCCATGTCATTGGTGCTTATGAAGACTTGGGTATGGAAGTGGTCGGTACCGGTTATGAATTTGGTCACAACGACGACTATGACCGTACTATTAAAGAAATGGGCAATGCAACGCTGATTTATGATGACGTAACCGGTTATGAATTTGAAGAATTTGTTAAACGGGTTAAGCCTGATTTGATCGGCTCCGGTATCAAAGAAAAGTACATTTTCCAAAAAATGGGTATTCCCTTCCGGCAAATGCACTCTTGGGATTATTCCGGCCCTTATCACGGTTATGACGGCTTTGCCATCTTTGCCCGCGATATGGACATGACATTGAATAACCCCTGCTGGAAACAAGTCAACGTACCTTGGAAAACTGCAGACAGCACTAAAGTAGCCGTTGCCGCAGGCGCGTAATTTGTAGGGTGCGCATCGCGCACCTTATGCAAGTCATGCGATGTACTCTGTAGAAGGTGCGCAATGCGCACCCTACCTTCCTTCAACCGTCGTCCACAGCACGTGGCGCGTAGGAGCTTATCATGAGTCAAGATGTAGATAATATTCAACCCAGTTATCCTTTATTTCGTAATGACGAATACAAGGAAAGCCTGACCACTAAACGTGAAGCTTATGAAGAGCGCCACCCTCAGGAAAAAATTGATGAAGTCTTTCAGTGGACAACCACCAAAGAATATCAAGAACTCAATTTTAATCGTGAAGCCTTAACCGTCAATCCGGCTAAAGCGTGTCAACCCTTGGGCGCTGTTCTTTGTGCCTTGGGTTTTGAAAAAACCATGCCTTACGTGCATGGCTCACAAGGTTGTGTCGCTTATTTTCGTACCTATTTTAATCGTCATTTTAAAGAGCCTGTCGCTTGCGTATCGGATTCCATGACGGAAGATGCGGCGGTTTTTGGTGGTCAAAAAAATATGATGGCAGGCTTGGAAAATGCCAAAGCCTTGTACAAGCCTGAAATTATCGCTGTCTCAACCACTTGTATGGCTGAAGTTATCGGTGATGACTTAAATGCCTTCATCAATAACGCCAAAAAAGCGGGCCATATCGAACAGGAATTTCCAACGCCTTATGCTCACACCCCAAGCTTTGTCGGTAGTCATACCACAGGCTGGGATAACATGTTTGAAGGCATGATCAAGTATTTCACGCTGAATTTCATGGACGACAAAAAAGTCGGTTCAAATGGCAAGATCAATCTGGTTCCCGGCTTTGAAACCTATCTGGGTAACTACCGCGTCATTCACCGCATGATGAAAGAAATGGGTGTTGATTACACCTTAATGAGTGATCCTTCTGAAGTATTGGATACTCCTGCCGATGGTACTTTCCGCATGTATGCCGGTGGTACGACCCAAGCTGAAATAAAAGATGCACCCAATGCAATAGACACCTTATTGCTGCAACCCTGGCAGTTGGACAAAACCAAAAAGTATGTCCAAAACATTTGGCATCAACCCGCTACAGCCATCAATATTCCCATGGGTCTGCAATGGACTGATGAATTCTTGATGAAAATCTCCGAATTAACCGGCAAACCCATTCCTGCTTCCCTGGAACTTGAGCGTGGCCGCTTGGTTGACATGATGACTGACTCACACACCTGGATGCACGGCAAAAAGTTCTCCTTGTACGGTGATGCTGATTTTGTCATGGGCATGACCCAATTCCTGCTGGAAATGGGTGCTGAACCTGCCGATGTATTGTGCAACCATGCCAACAAACGTTGGGCGAAAGCGATGGATAAAATGCTGAAAGATTCCCCTTATGGACAAAATACCGTCGTCCATACCGGCAAGGATTTATGGCATTTCCGCTCCTTGGTATTCACTAACAAACCAGACTTCATGATCGGCAATTCTTATGGCAAGTTCATTCAACGTGATACTTTCTATAAAGGCGAAGAATTTGAAGTTCCGTTGATACGCATTGGTTTTCCTATCTTTGACAGACATCATTTGCACAGAATGACCACACTGGGTTATGAAGGCGCTATTTATATGCTGACCACCCTGGTTAATGCCGTACTGGAGCAGTTGGACAAAGAAACCAAAGGCATGGGTACAACCGACTATAACTACGATTTGATTCGTTAAGTTAATTGTAGGTCGGATTAGCGGTGAGCGTAACCCGACAATTCATGCACTAAATGTCGGGGTACGCTATCGCTAACCCGACCTACTATCCAATGCGCATAACGGAGATCTCAATGCCTAGTGTCATGTTGAAAAAAAATACCGAAGGCAAATTGATCTTCTACGTACCCAAAAAAGATTTGGAAGAAGTAGCGGAATCCGTTGAATTCGACAGCCCCGAAAAATGGGGTGGTGAAGTTTTACTCAGTGATGGTTCAAAATATTACTTTGAACCCGTCAATGCTCAGCCGGACTTCCCCGTTACCTTACGCGCAAAACGTTTAGATTCAGGAGAATAATCATGGCCTTATATATTGTTGAAGCAGATTGTATTTCATGTGGTGACTGCTTGCCCGTGTGCCCGACCGACTCCATTACCGAAGGCGCTATTGTTTTTAAAATTGATAAAAAATCGTGTACCGAATGTGAAGGGGATTTTGACATACCTCAATGCGTCAAAGTATGCCCCATTGATAATTGCATACTGCCACTCGAGGCATAAGCCCATGAGCAGCCAGGACATATTATTAAGAGATCTGGCTTTACGTATCGGGTTGGCCGCTCGTGCCTTACCCGATACCGATGCCAAACGTCTGTTTACCGTGCTGACCGACTGCGTTAGCTTGCCCATAACAGAAGATAAAATTGGCAGTATCAACCTGAAAACTCTCAAAACGGCTCAGGCAGGGGAATTTTCGAACATTGATGACGCATTGCTAAAAAAAGCGTTGCACATTCTTAAACACAGTATCGAGACCGGTGACATACAAAAACCGGACATTGATAACTATATAGAAGGCGATATGCCGGGGTCTGTTCGTATTGCCTGTGCCAGTAATGATGCCATCAATATCGACGGTCATTTTGGCTCCTGTAGTCAATTTTTAATCTACCAGGTTTCCGCTGAAGAAACCCGTTTAATCGACATCCGTTCCACGAATAGCTTGGATGGTCTGGATAGGGAAGATAAAAACAAGTACCGGGCCGAGCTGATTCAGGATTGCCAAGTCATTTATATGGCCTCAGTCGGAGGGCCTGCCGCTGCAAAAATCGTCAAACTGGGCATCCATCCGATGAAACTATCGGGTACTGAAGCGATCACCGACATCATTGATCAGCTACAAACCGTTATTTCAGGTACACCACCACCCTGGCTCGCTAAAGTCATGGGTATCGATGCCATCAATCGATTTAGATTTGAGCGGGAAGCAACCGGATGATCACCACCAGCCAAGTTAACGAAATAGCGCAAAAAATCAAGACATTGGGTCTTGATGAAACCACGATTTCGGCGTTAAGGCAGCATTATCAACCCATTCATTTTACTTATTGCATGGATGATGACCTGCCCAATAATACGCCTGTCGTTGAACATAAAGACTTCAATCTTTATTTAATTGACGGCAGGGAGCATTGCTTGTGTCTGACCAATAATTACGATACTGCAACCGGTATTGTCGTTGCTGAAACCTACCCTGACTAAACGGAACCTCCCATGCCCGGTCGTGAAAGCCCTGTTAGCGTTCCTGTTGCTGATTGCAGTTTATGTCTTTTTCGTGGCAAAACCCTGCTAATGGGGCGCTGTATGCCCGGTGATACGTGCGTATCCGTGGAAAGCGGCCGACAGATTGACCGCTTTTTTCGGGTTAATCCAAACTATGCAGAACGCTACCTGCACGATACCTTTTGGGAAAGGCGAGCCATTGCCGTCCGTTATGCACCACAAAAAGCATTAACGGAGCTGATTCATGATGAAGATGAAGTGGTGAGACGCGCAGTTGCCTATCGGTTACCGCAAGCTCAACTGCCTCAACTGCTTGATGATCCGGATCGGGAAGTGCGCATGACGGTGGCCGATCGCATTGCCTTGGAGGACTTGGAAAAACTGGCGACTGACCCGGATTACATTGTCAGATTAACGGTTGCCAGACGACTACCGACAGGCCGCTTGTTTCGACTTATTCGGGATAAAGATGCCGAAGTCAGAAAAGTGGTTGCCGAACGTTTGCCCGAGGTTAGCCTGGGGTTAATGACGCATGATGACGCGCCAGAAGTCAGACGCATCATCGCTGAACGCATGAGCCCTGAAGATGCCGTTGCGCTATTAACTGACCCCGATTGGGTGGTGCGCTATACCGCAGTTCAGCGCGTTGCACCCGAGGCCTTGGTCAACCTGCTTGATGATCCAGAACCTGATGTGAGGGCGGCGGTGCGGGAACGATTAATTAGCCATGCCAATCAGGCACATGGGAACAAAAAACCGGAAGCATAATATGGCTGATCAACCTTTTCAACTGGATGGACAACAACTTGCAAAAATCTGCAAGCACACCCTGCCCGGCCCGGATGATGAATTATTACTCTCCAAACTGCAATCGCTCAATCCCGACTATCCCGTGCGTTTGGCCAAAACGGGTGAAGAATGGTATCGACTGGGCGGCATTGTTGATATGGAGGGTAACCGTATTGCCGGCAATCTGATTGAGTGGACGGAAAGAACTTATATAGAATGCGGCAAAAATCTGCAAACACTGATTGATCATGCGCGGGAACAAAAGCTGATTGCCACGCGGCAAACCGGCAACACCCTGCATTTTATTGTGCAAACCGGTAGTAAAGCACAACAATTTATACAGATAGATATTGATAAAACCCATGAAATATCTGATCGCTTGCTGGTTAATGAGCGCAATCTGCCGGAAGATTTAGAAGAATTTATTGATCCATTGGAGCCGGAATGTATAGAAACATTCTGTATTGGAACGTCACGTTATTCTTATCGACGTAAAACTGACGTAGCGATTTTCATGGAAGAAATCAATAAATACCACGTCGAAGAACATCCGGTACAACGCTTTATAGATGACTGGAACCGAAGTAGCGCCTTGCAAAAAGCGGTACTTTCCGATGACTGGATTGTCCGGCCTTTTCGACATACCGGACGCTTTGGAGAGCAAATTATTAACGTTGAAATCGTCAATACCCAGCAAAAAAACGTACCGCAACTGGACGATGTTCACGGTAAAAAAGGCCTGCCATTGCATAACCTGTTAACCCGATTTGATCGTCAGGCCGGCTATCCATTTGCCTGGTTTTTTTATATGGTTAAAGGCAAACTGGTTTCTCCGAACAGCGGTGTCGCGGTTTTTAAGGATATTAGCGGGGATTTTTCTTATTTACCGGAACGCGATGTCGCTGTACTTAAAGACTGGGTCAACACGCCTTATAGTGTGTAGCAAGTATTCAAGCCCCCTCGCTATGCTCTCCCCCTTAAAAAAAGGGGGACTGAGGGGGATTTATTGAAAAAATCTCCCCTAACCCCTCTTTTTCAAAGAGGGGGAACTGAATAATTACACACACGAGCATTTTTATTAACCGCTTTGTAATGCAAAGCACCTTTTTAAACAACAGGAGTAAACACCATGTCAATTGCACAAATAAAAGCTTTCTCTGAACACGCTAAAACAGATTCCGGCTTAAAGGAAAAACTGTTGGCCGTACAAAAAATCAGGGAACTGATTGCCTTAGGCAAAGAATATGATTTTGAACTGGATGAAGTCGAGCTTTATCCACCCAATGAACCGCAATTTGTCGAAGAACAACTTTCAGAAAGAATGGCCAAAGCGTTGCTGAGAGTTTAGGTATTTGTAGGTTTCGATAATGTAACTACAGACCACGAAGACACGAAGTTCACGAAGAAAACCAAAGAAAAATCTTCGTGTTCTTCGTGTCTTCGTGGTGACATGTCTTAAGTTGATGTCTATGGGGTTACGCTATCGCTAATCCGACCTAGACTTTTGATGTGATAATAAAAGACCTGACCCGATTTTTCCTTGTTTATTTTTGTGCATCGCGTTGAAGGTTTAGAACCTGGTTTATATGCGTTGCCAAGAGATCTTGATGCCTTGGCAAAATTACAAGCCGCAACCCTGGTAGATTTTGACTGGCAAAAAGTAACTGATCAATTACCGCTTTACCATCTGTATTCCGGGGACTTTAGGCTAACCGCCAAAAACCTTTCCTGCCATCAACCTAGCGCCAGTGACAGTGCTTTTAGCTTGGGCATGGTCGCAGAATTTAGTGAAACCATCGACACCACACCGTGGCAATACCGCCGTTTATTCTGGGAGTGCGGCTTGATAGGGCAGGTGCTTTATCTGGAAGCAGAAGCCGCAGGCGTTCGCGGCACCGGAATCGGCTGTTACTTCGATGACAGCGTACATGAACTGCTAGGCTTCAAAGATGAACAATTTCAAAGTCTGTATCATTTTACGGTAGGCAAACCACTGGAAGATAATCGGCTGGAAACGTTACCGGCTTATGGGCATTTGGACGGTGGTGTGTAGGGTTTGGAATAGACCTCTCGAATAAACTCGCCAAGGTGAGGAGTTTTTTTTTAGTTTGGTGACTTATGAAAAGAAGGTTTTGATGACTATAGACATGACGCCAGCAATGATTATCCCCATCATCCATTTTATGGTTACAGAGTCCGCCTTTAAAACAGCGAGATCAGTGCGAATAGGCGCAAGCTCTTGCTGGAATTTTGCATCAAGATACTCTTTGGTGACCAGGTCTTTTAGATTAACTTCAAGCACTTCTGATATTGCCTCGGCCTCTGCTTCAGCCTGTTTTTCTGGAACACCTGCAGATTTAAGTTTATTTGCAAATTTTAAAGTATCAAAAGTGATGGTAGTCATTGATTAAGCGCCAGATAAATAATTTTATAGTGATCAATGTAGTCGTAATGGTTACCTGTTGTCAACCCGGAATAATGGGAAAACCCTGTGAGCTGATGGTACACAAATTATATCATAGGCTATAAGGTCGCCAGATTACCCAATCTGAAGCACGAAAGATTAAGCGTGGTGTATAAGCGAAGCATCATACACCACATTGGAATTGCTACCATATACATGAAATTAATCACGTCGCGCCATATTCAATACTACTATGATTGCGCTGGTTCCCAATATCCAGATTGGGAACCCAGAGGTCGAAGCTCTGGCTTCGCTAGACTGAAAGCT
>CAIUYS010000348.1 GCA_903903365.1 uncultured Methylococcaceae bacterium | reverse complement strand
TATTATTTTTTCTACCTGTAGCGTATTAGGGTTTTTTCTCTGGCATGGTTGTGGTGCGCGATGCGCACCCTCGGCTTAAAGTGGAAGATTTTTTATTGCGAGCAGCCTAAAGGCCGGAGTACAAACCTAGGTTTGCACTCCAAATTGGGGGTGGTATTTTCTGCGAGTTGCCTTAAATACCGTCCTCTTTGTCATCATCAGAATCAGAGGCCATATCAGAAATCTCTTTTAAGCGTGATATCGCCTTAAAGTTGATGCTGTTTTCCGGATAAAAGCCTTCCTCACTCACATCACCGGCAAGTTGTCCGGTCAACAGCTCCAACGTTTCATCGACACTGGACACGGCATAAACCGCAAACAGCCCTTCTGCAACCGCATCAATCACTTCCTGTTTTAACATCAAATTGCGTTTATTGGCGGCCGGAATAATCGCGGCATGTTGCCCGTTAAGTCCGCGTGCCTGACAAAGCCTGAAGTAACCTTCAATCTTCTCATTGACGCCACCGACGGCTTGTACTTCGCCGTATTGGTTGATCGAGCCGGTCACCGCAAAAGCTTGGTTGATAGGGATGCGTGTGAGTGCAGAAATAAGGCAACATAATTCTGCCAGTGACGCGCTGTCACCGTCGATATAGCCATAAGATTGTTCAATGGCGATGCTGGCCGATATAGCCAAAGGAAATTGCTGTGCGTAAGAATGTCCCAGATAACCCGTTAAAATCATCACGCCTTTTGAGTGGATGGCCTGACCCAATTCTGCTTCCCGTTCAATATCAACGATACCTCTGGAACCCGGATAAACGGTCGTGGTGATACGTGCCGGCGCACCAAAGCTACTGCCGCCAATTTCCAGCACGGTTAAGCCGTTGATTTTGCCAACCGCTTCGCCTTCGGTATCAATAAGAATGGTACCCTCAAGCATCTCCTCAAGGATGGCCTGGGATAACCGGCCATTACGGTATTCTCTGGCGGCCAAGGCTTGTTCAATGTGCGTCCTGTCGATTTCGCTGTGTTTGGCTTGTCTGCAAAACAAATTGGCTTCAGCAATAATGTCCAGTGAATCCTTGATGTGGGCAGAAAAATGGTGCTGATTTTCTGACAGTCGGCAACTGTGCTCAATCAAACCTTCAATTGCCGCGCGTGTTAGTGGGTTGGCACCTGAATCAGCGGCTTGTTTAAGCATTAACACAGCAAATCCCTGCATGGATTCATCGGTGCGGGGAATGTAATTATCAAAGTCGGCAAGAATCCTGAACATTTCATTAAATTCACTATCCATTTCTTCCAACAGATAATAAATATCCCGCGAACCCACCAGTATCACTTTAACATTTAAAGGAATCACTTCAGGTTTTAAGGTAATGGTATTAATACCCAACTCTGAATACGGCGATTCAATTTCAATGCGGCCTGATTGCAATGCCCGTTTAAGACCTTCCCAGACAAAGGGGTAAGTGAGCAGTTTTTCTGCATCGAGAATTAAATAACCCCCGTTGGCTTTATGCAATGAACCGGCGCAAATTTTTCGGTAATTGGTGACTAAAGCGCCTTGTTCGCTGACATACTCAATGCGGCCAAACAGGTTCTGATAAATGGGATGCGGTTCATAAATAACCGGTGCTCCAGTCTCCTGTTTGCTGTCAACCAGAATATTGGGCGCGTATAGCTCGGTTAGCGTCAAGCGTTTTACCGTTGTATCTCGTGGTTCTAATGTCCGTCCGGGCATCAGATAATCGGGAATGGTTAGATCCAGATTTTTTTTGATTTCTGATAAATAGGTGATGACATCATCAACATTTTGATACTTATCATTCAGT
>CAIUYS010000347.1 GCA_903903365.1 uncultured Methylococcaceae bacterium | reverse complement strand
TGGAAATTATTCAATAGGTTTTATAATATTGCCTGAGTCATCATGATCATACAGAAGCCGTGTCATCACTTCTAAAAATAAACAGTGCCATGACCGGTCTCTAAAATACCTATATCGACTTTTTAAATCCACTCTTGGAATCGTTACAAAACGTTGAGTTGCTCATGATTAAACCAGTAAAGAATTTATGATCAACACCTTAAACAAAGAAGAACCGTTGAAAAATCGACTACAACACATTATAAACAGCCAAAATATCGACAGCCAGCGTGAATTCATCAGCACCCTGGCAACTGAAATGCAAATCGATACCTTAACCTTTGCAGCGGCGCTGATGTATTTAACCCAGACATTTGAAAATACATTACCGCCCGCATTCCAGGAGGATACAAAAACAGACCTGCAGCCACCAACAAACAACTCGCCGTTAATCCTTAAAATGGTTCGTTACCGGTTGGACGTAGGCTCTAAACACCGTATTACACTGGAACAGCTTAAAAAAGTACTGATTGAAGAGTCCGGTGTCGACAAAAAAAATATCCATAATGTTAATATTCAACACTTATATACACTGATTGAACTTCCCGATGAAATGCCGCCGGATATATTTCAACATTTAAAACAGGTAGAAATTAATCAGCAAAAGCTGGACATCAGACGTGTAAAAGCACGTAATAAAAAACGCGGAAATATTCATCTACGCCGGGGACGAAAGCTTGATAACAAAACGGATAATCAAATTTTGGATCAAGGCAATAGTAGCAAGCCCGTTGATTGATTGCTTAAAGGGGTCATTATGACGCACATAGCTAGATCACTACCACTGTTGGGTTGGCGCGAATGGGTGAGCTTACCGGAACTTAACATTGCCCAGCTTAAAGCTAAAGTAGACACCGGCGCACGTTCCTCGGCCTTACATGCTTTCGCTATTGACCCCTACCGAAAAGGTGGGCAGCGATGGGTTATGTTTACTATTCATCCCATACAAAACAATTCAGACGTGGCGATAGAATGCCACGCCCTCATTAAAGATCGGCGTATGGTGTCGGATTCTGGTGGCCACAAACAACGGCGTTATGTGATAGAAACCCCGCTAATTTTGGGGCAATCTCTTATCACCGCAGAAATGACGTTGACTAATCGGGATAGCATGCTGTTTCGCATGTTGATAGGCCGCACTACCATGAATAATCGTTTTATTATTGATCCCAGCGCGTCTTATATACAGGGAAAACCTAATCCTGCCTTAAACAAAGCCGAAATATCCGCGATTAACCATTCTCTTTTTTCCGGATAGACAGCTATAACCAGCAATAAGCATTGGCCGGAATAAGACCACCCAAGGCCGTAGCGCGTGGCGGCGTTTCCGGTACTCTCGTACCGGATGCAGGTAACGCCATCAAGACACTTCAATGTTATCGATGCGTGTCCTGATACCGGCAGGCATTTCCAGCTTTTCCCTATCCCAGCCTTCCAAATCCAAAACTTCATCCAGACATTGCTCCATGAGCTGATGAGCCTGTTTAGCAACTTCAGCAATTCGCTGATGAACTAATATGTCTACAGTGCTTTCGGATGGCATATCCATACATGCCTGCTGATAATCGAATAATTTACGCAAATTGGTAATTTGCAAACTGATATGAACAGGGCACGCGCAGGTATAAAGAGCGGCTTGATTATTGATGATGGCAAGTTGTAGCGCGGTAAATTTGTTATTAAGATTCATAGTCATCCCCTCTTATTATTATAATTATCAGTATAATTCAGGTCGTTGGTTTTTTAAGACTTGCTATGCCGCAAATCGACCCTTATTGCGGCATTGATCATAACCCCATTACGGTTTATTCGTAAGTATTCAGTCCACTCACTTTGCTCGCCCACCTTTGAAAAAGGCAGGCACTGGTAATACTGTTAATTTAAGCAACAAACTGGAGTAAAACAGCTTTAGCTGTTTTTACAGGCAATAGCTGAAGCGATTGCACTCCGGTT
>CAIUYS010000346.1 GCA_903903365.1 uncultured Methylococcaceae bacterium | reverse complement strand
GGCTAAAGGCTAAAGGCTAAAGGCTAAAGGCTAATGAATAAAAATAACCTTGCACCTTGCACCTTGTACCTTAATTGTACCTGACTAATTTTTGAGGGTTTAAACTATGAGTAATTTACCAAAAAATGTAAAGTATGCGCTGTCGCATGAATGGGCGAGTGTGGAAGATGATAATATCGTTCGCGTGGGTATAACTGATTTTGCCCAAGAACAATTGGGCGATTTGGTTTATATAGAGCTACCTGACTTGGGGCGTAAAGTTAAAGCACAAGAGCAATGTGCCGTGGTTGAATCCGTTAAAACAGCATCGGATTTATTTAGTCCGGTTGCCGGAGAAATTGTTGCTGTTAATTCGGCTTTGGTAGATGAACCCGAGCAAGTTAATGACAACCCCTATAATACCTGGATTTTTTGTGTCAAAGCCGATGATCTATCCGGACTGGATCAGTTGCTGGATGCAGATGCCTACCAGTTGCTTATCGAGCAATGAAATTATTACACCACACCGCGTAAATTTTTTACAATCAACCTACTTTTTTGAAAGGATAATCAGTAACACAATGGCAAATCCAAATGCAAAAGGCCTTAAACGCCTCATTAACGCATGCTTCTTTTCTGTTGCCGGGTTTAAGGCAACGTGGACGCATGAAGAAGCCTTTAGACAAGAAGTTGTTATGTTTGTAATAACAACACCACTGGCGATCTGGTTGGGGCAAACCAACATTGAAAAACTGCTGTTAATCGGTAGCATTGTTTTGGTGATGCTGGTTGAATTATTAAATTCAGCGGTAGAAGCGGTCGTTGACCGGGTAGGTTTTGAGCATCATGAATTATCCGGCAGAGCCAAAGATATCGGTTCAGCGGCAGTGATGTTGTCTATAGCCTGGGCAGCCGTTACCTGGGCATTAATTTTACTTTAAAGAGGAATACCAATGAGTGCATTAATATGCGGTTCCATGGCTTATGACACTATTATGGTGTTTCATGATAAATTTAAAAACCATATCTTGCCGGAAAAAGTTCATATCCTGAATGTATCTTTTTTAGTACCGGTCATGCGTCGTGAATATGGCGGTTGTGCAGGTAATATTGCTTTTAATTTGAATTTGCTGGGCGAAGAGGCCTTGGCTATGGCTGTTGTAGGGCATGATTTTGAACCTTACAGCCAATGGATGAGCCAGAACAGTTTATCCAGTGAGTTTATTTATATTATGGATAATAATTACACGGGACAGGCTTATATCACCACTGACGAAGACGGCAATCAGATTACCGCGTTCCACCCGGGGGCCATGAGTTTCTCGCATATCAATTCGATTCCCACCGATAGAGATATCAGCATAGGCATCGTATCACCTGACGGCAAAGAAGGTATGCAACTGCATGCCGAACAGTTTGTAGAATTGGATATCCCCTTTATTTTTGATCCCGGTCAAGGTATGCCCATGTTTAATGGCGCAGAATTACTCACCTTTATTGATCAGGCAACCTGGATGACCTTAAACGATTATGAATCCGAGTTAATGCAGGAACGCACCGGATTAACCTTAGAGCAAATGGCAGAACGCTTGGAAGCCTTGATTATCACGCTGGGAGGCAAAGGTTCCAAAATTTACACGAAAGGTGAGTGCATTATTATTCCTGCGGCAAAACCCAAAGCCTTGTTTGATCCTACCGGATGCGGTGACGCTTATCGTGCAGGCTTGCTTTACGGTTTGATGAACGATTTGGATTGGGACACTACCGGCAGAATTGCGTCATTGATGGGCGCCATTAAAATTGAACATCACGGTACCCAAAATCATTCCTTGGACATGGACGAATTTAAGCAACGTTACCACGAAAACTTTGGTTGTTCATTCTAAGATGCCGGGCTTTTCATGTTAAAAAATACCCAACAGTTATTGGATCTTATGACCCGTTTGCGTCGACCGGAAGACGGTTGTGCCTGGGATCTTAAGCAAGACTTTACCAGCCTGATTCCTTATCTTATTGAAGAAGCTTACGAAGTTGTTGATGCCATTGAGCGTAATGATTTGGATGATCTGCGTTCAGAATTGGGTGATCTTTTGCTACAGGTCGTTTTCCATTCCCAGATTGCCAAAGAACGCGGCTTGTTTAGTTTTGAAGAAGTGTCGGCCGGTATCTGTGACAAATTGATTCGCCGGCATCCCCATGTTTTTTCTGATGCGGTTTTTAAAACCGATGCCGAACGTCATCAGGCTTGGGAACAAGCCAAAGCCGACGAACGGCAGGAAAAAAACAAAACGCTTATACGTCATAGTGTGTTATCGGGGGTGGCAGGTAATCTCCCCGCCTTGATGGAGTGTGAAAAAGTTCAGGATCGTGCGGCGCAGCACGGTTTTGATTGGCCTGATGTGCCGCCGGTTTTTGAAAAAGTGCTGGAAGAATTGCAAGAAGTCAAAGAAGCCTGGGAATCCGGCAACCAAGCCCACATCCAGGAAGAAATCGGTGATTTGTTACTGGTTGCTGTCAACCTGGCGAGGCATTTAAACGTCAACCCTGAAATTGCACTTAAAGAAAGTACCAAAAAATTCTCCAAACGCTTTCATTACATCGAGCAGCAAGTTGAAGCATCAGGTCGGAATTTACTGGACTGTGAACTCATGGAACTTGATGCTTTCTGGAATGAGGCAAAGGTATTTTTAAAAAAGGGCAATTAATTTACGCTTGTTAACATCTTGAAGTTAGGCTTTAATCACCGTAACTTGAATTAACAGACACCTTTGAGGATGACTAAAATGGCAACGAAACACGCAACTTCCAGCTATCAAATAAAAATCACCTTAATCGGTTCAAAACCGCCTATATGGCGGACAGTTTTAGTGCCCGGTGATATAAAATTAGACGCTTTGCACATTGTTATTCAGGTTGCAATGGGCTGGACAGATAGCCATTTACATCAATTTATTGCCAATAAACAATTTTATGGGATGCTTGATGACGATTTGGATATGGACGTGGAAGACGAGACAAAATACAAACTATCTCAATTATTAACCAAGGAAAAAGATTCCCTGGTTTATGAATACGATTTTGGGGATAGTTGGGAGCACAAAATACTGCTTGAAAAAATACTTCCTTTTGATGCCAGCATTGCCTTGCCTGTTTGCCTTAAAGGTAAACGCGCGTGTCCACCAGAAGATTGTGGTGGGATTTGGGGTTATGAAGAGCTTCTTGATACCCTTTCTGATCCCAAGAATCCAGATTATGAAGAGATGATGGAGTGGTTGGATGGGGAATTTGATCCTGAAGAGTTTGATCTTGAAGAGGTCAATGAGGATTTATTCGAGTATTGTCGATAGTTTTCCGTTATTCATGGACAGCAATCAAACCGCACTGGATTCAGGTCTGGTTTTAATTAAGGCATTATCTGAAGCCGATGCATATCCGCATAAAGTAACAGCTTTTAGTATTGTTGAGACGCATATTTCCTGGGTTTTACTGACTGGGCTCTACGCCTATAAATTCAAAAAGCCGGTTAACTTTGGTTTTCTGGATTTTTCTACGTTGGAGAAACGCCGTTTTTTTTGTCATGAAGAAATAAGACTTAACCGACGTTTGGCGCCGGATTTGTATCTTGATGTGATACCGATAACCGGTCATCCTGAGCAGCCCGAAATGGGCGGCGCAGGGGAGGCTATCGAATATGCCGTTAAGATGCGTCAGTTTCCCTCAGGATTAACCTTAAGTGAACTGGCCGTGTGCGGGCAGTTGAATGTCGATGAAATTGATCAAGTTACCGGTATTGTTGCTGATTTTCATGATGTTATCGAAAAAGCGGATGCCGCTTCTCCTTATGGTCAAAGTGAAGGTATCAAGCATTGGTTTGACGAGAATTTTGATCATATCAGACCCTTGCTGGTCGATGAGAAACAAAAACAGCAACTTCAAGCACTTGAGACTTGGGGTAATAATGAATGGAAGAGCAAGGCTGCGTTAATG
>CAIUYS010000345.1 GCA_903903365.1 uncultured Methylococcaceae bacterium | reverse complement strand
CAGTTAGAGCAAGTGCAAGAAGAGGGTAGTGCCGAGCAGTCAATTCAAGTACTGGCCAGCCGTTATTTACGTTATGCCAGCCAGAATTTTAATCGCTGGCACACTGTTTTCGACTATTCATTGTCGGTAGATTCCAAAATAACCGCTTGGTACCAAGAGAAAGTTGACAGAGTTTTTGCCCTCCTTGAAGCGCCGTTTTTAGAGTTTGCACCAGAACTTTCTGATGATCAGAGAAAGTGTGCGGTACGCGCTTTGTGGTTCGGAATTCATGGAATCTGTGCGCTTTCGCTAACCGGTCAGCGCGATAAGGCTGATATTGACGATATAGAAGAAACGATTGCTTTATTGGTCAAAAATTTTATGCGCGGTTTGTATCTCTCACCTTCGGCATAGGTATCTACACAGTTTGTCATCCCGGCAGGGAGAGCGAAGCGAGGGTTGGCCGGGATCCAGATGCACGATGCCGGTCGGGGTTTGTAACCCCGACCGAAACGTTTGCTGGCTTTAATAGCTTTCAAAACGTAAGTGACGGGGTTGCAAACCCCGTCAAGCTTCATGCTGGTCGGGTTTTGTAACGCAGACCGAAACAGTTGATGGCTTTAGTAGTTTTAAAAACTTAAATCGTAACCATTTCCAACTATTAACCCTTTTACAGGTTTACCCACTATGAATAACACCCAGAATAAATCATTGTCTGATGAAACAAGTCCACTACTTGGCAGGGCAGGGCGTAGGGAATTACTGGCCTGGGCTTTATATGATTTTGCCAACTCGGGTTATACCACCGTGGTGCAAACCACTATCTTTAGTGCTTATTTCGTCGGTGTGGTTGCCGGTGCCGCACAAGGGGTTACACCGGGGTTATCAACTTTGCTATGGTCGCTGGCTATCGGCATCGCCAATTTTATAGTCATGATTAGCGGGCCGTTAATTGGCGCAATTGCCGATCATCGGGCCTGCAAAAAAATATTTTTGCTGATTTCCTCGGTGGGTTGCATCGTTGCAACCGCGTTATTGGCACTGGTTGGGCCCGGTGATATAGGCTTGGGAATGGTGCTGGTTACTCTTTCAGCCATTATGTTTGCCAGTGGCGAAAATTTGATTGCCGCATTTTTACCAGAACTGGTGCCTGAGGAAAATATGGGCAGAATGTCCGGTTATGGCTGGAGTCTGGGTTATTTTGGCGGTTTGCTAACCTTGGGCATTTGTCTGGCCTACATCACTTGGGCCAAACAACACGGGTTGCCGGATACGCATTTTGTTCCGGTTACCTTACTCATCACGGCAGCATTATTTGCTTTGGCTGCCGCGCCTACTTTTATCTGGTTGCGTGAACGTGCAATACCCGTTATCTGGGACAAGAGCCTGTCCAATCTACAGGTCAGTTATGCCCGCTTGGCACATACCTTTAAAGAAGCGGTACGCTTTCGTGACCTGCTTTGGTTTTTGATAACCTTGGGCGTTTACCAATCAGGCGTTAGCACGGTGGTGGTTCTGGCGGCTATTTATGCGCAGGAAGTAATGGGCTTTGATACCCAATCATTGATTATACTGATTATGGTGGTTAATGTGACAGCGGCTGTGGGTGCTTTTATTTGCGGGCATTTGCAAGACCGCATGGGCTCGGTTCCCACACTGGCAATTACGCTGATTATTTGGATCATTGCGGTGCTGGTGGCTTTATTCGCGACTGATCGTGTCGATATGTGGATAGCCGGAAATATTATAGGTGTGGCCATGGGAGCCAGTCAGGCGGTCGGGCGGGCTTTGGTCAGCAAGTTTTCACCGACTGAACGGGCCGGCGAGTTTTTAGGTTTATGGGGTTTGGTCAATCGCTTGTCGGCTATAGTGGGGCCCTTAAGCTACGGCTTGATTAATTATTTAAGCGACGGCAATCACCGGTTGTCATTGCTGTCGACGTTAGCATTTTTTATCATCGGTTTGGCGCTGTTGTCCAAAGTCAATGAGAGTCGCGGCAAAGCGGCGGCAATAAGTTCTGGTGAAATAATGACTCATACAGATTAAGCGTTTTTATGAAAAAAACTATTCTGAATGGCAAGGAATCTGAGTCAGCAACTGTCATGACGTGCTTTTGTGCTAACTTAAAAATCTTGCTATCTGGAGCTACTTTGCAATATGCACAAAATACTTGGGTAGCTTTTTCATAAAAAGGGCAGAGTACTAAAAAAATAGGGCACTGGATATCTGCTCATTATGTTACACAATTCCCGCATCTATCCAGTGACCAAAAATATGACTCAACCAAGTCAAAAAGATCTGATAGCACGTAAACTGCTTGGGTTGAGCTTAATGCCGAAGCTTTGGCTGCCATTTCCAAAAAACAAAGTCCACGCATGATTGGCACCAATCTCCGTCGAACTCCAGTAACCATTTAAAGCAAATCCTCCCACATTGGTCAGCGGCGCCGGTGCGCTTGGCCCAATTTTGGCATACATTGCAGTCAATTCGTCATTCGATGGTAAATACCAATCTGAATAACCGTTAAACACGTAATCATCAGCCAATTTTGTCGCGGTTCCCGTCTCCTTACAACCTGCAATAGCTGCTGTCGTATTTGCCAAACCTGTGCCTAAAGCAAAGCCATTTGCCTTGGTTATAGCAACACCTGCGCAACCCCAAGTCGCAAGGGGCAGATCAACGGGCGCAGCTTCCAAACCATGCAAACCGCCATCGGAGATATGAAAAACTCGGCCGCCAGCCGGTCCTGTTTCGCCGATTTCATAAGGAGGGGTGCCGGGGCATGAATATAAAATCCAGGTAGGCACACCAGCACAGAGTGCAAAAGTAGGAGCAATACTGTTTTCCGTAGCGGTTAATTTACTTGGAATCAACACCCACTTAGTTCCATCCCAATACTGTAAATCGCCGACTTTATTTCCTGTTTGCACAACATTTGGGGCGACTTCTATTCCTCGAGTCGGCTTTGCACTTACCGAAGGCGTCAGGGCAAAACTGCCAGTTAATATGGCCGCTATTATCGTTTGTTTAAATTTAGTCATTGCTTTATACCTTTATTACCGTGAATGTCGCTCCCACGAAGGTCCAGATTTCAACGCACCAAAAGCTCGGCACCGAAAGCGTCTACGATGACGTGCCGGTAATATTCAGCTTTGGCGGTCTGCAAATGTTCAAGTGGATTAAAATTATCAGTTAGTATTACGCCTTTGCTGTTATCCAGTGTGACGTTGCGTGTTTTAAGCCATTCAACTTGTTCTTTCTGTAATGTTTTAGCCTGCAGATCAAGCGGATGATTGGTCGCCAGAAAAATAAAATCATTAAAATTTACACCCGGCTCGGAAATAAAAAACGCTTGATTCGTAAACACCTGTTCAATCGTTTTTGAAACAGAGGCCAACGATGCGTTATGGCCGCCATCGTAAAACGCCACAAAATTGAGCGCCAAGATGCCATTATCCGACAGCATTCCGCGTAATTGTGCCAAGGTTTCAACCGTCAACAAATGCGAAGGTTCTGAACCGCCGGTAAAGCAGTCATGAATAATCAAGTCATAAGGACCTTTTAGATGACGAATTTCATAGCGTGCATCGCCAATAATCGAATCACCTGAAGGTTTAAAGCCAAAATAATTGGTCGCGGCTTCGGCAACAGCGGGATCAATCTCCAGCGTGTCGGTCACTATGCCATAACGATCATGCAACACATTCGCCATCTTGCCTGCACCAAGACCGACGATTAACGCCCGGTTAACTTTGGGCGTTAATCCGGGTAACAAGTCGACAATATTCTGATAACTGAGTCGATTTTCACCTTTAGAAATACTGGCAGCGCCAATTGCAGACGCATCCGAGGTCAGTACGCGAAGATCATTGGTTTTATGATCGATTACCCGCACCCAACCATAAAGACTTTCCTGTTCGGATTGAATTTGAAACTTGCCATCGGGATTATAAGCATGTCCTGCGGCCACAATTTTGGGCAGTAAAAACAGTCCCGCTGCAGCCAGTATAAAACAGGGTATTAAAGCAGAGCTGACGCCCATTTTATTTTGCTCAAATAAAGCAACGGCAATAGCCAGCACCAACAATACAACGCCAAGGCCGATCAAGATTTCACGCGAACCCAACAACGGAAATAAAAAGAAGCCCAACACCAGCGTTCCCACCACACTGCCCACCGTACTCATCGCGTATATGGAACCGGCACCGGCACCAATGCCATCCAGGCGCGAGGTCGACAGCTTAATCGCAAACGGCCCAACCATACCCAGCATGGTTAGACTGGGCAAAAACAACACCAGAGAACTGACAAACGCGCCAGCACGAAGCCCCAAAGGATCCGTTGCGAGCAACACGGGGCGAGTGATCCACGGAATCAACAAAGTTAAAACCGCTGCAACCGCAATAATGAGCGATAATCCTGTCCGCTGCGCCCGATCGGCCCAGCGACCGCCGACAAAATAACCGATAGCCAACGCAATCATCGTCACCGAAATCAACGACGACCAGACATAAAGACTGGCCCCGTAAAATGGCGAGATCATGCGGGTTCCAAGTAGCTCTATCACCATAACCGCAGCGCCGGTCATAAAGACAGTCAAGAAAAGTCCGACACGTCCGCCGGTATGGAGTGGTTTCTTACTCATAGTATTTGTTGCCTTGATTTATTTTAGTTATTACATTAAGTTGGAACAAGCTGCCGTGCGCGCTTATATTTCTATTTCAATAACGAACCACCCACTACTCCGTTTACATCCACCCATAAATGGGGCAATCCCATCGCATCCAGCCAAGCGGAGCCTTTATCCTCTTTAAGCATGGCGATAGTAGACGCACTGCCGGCCACTACACAAAAATCCCCGACCACACTTACCGAAGAAAGATAGCGCACCGGCCAACCGGTTTTCGGATTAAGCACATGTCCGTAGCGAACACCCTCTATCAAAATACAACGCTCGTAGTCACCGCTACTGGCCAGCGCCCCCTCGCTTAATAAGAGGGTATCCAGTAAACCCTTTTTTTGACGAGGATGGCGTATCCCGACTCGCCAAGGGCTTCCATCGCCTCGCGGCCCGATAACTTTAATATCGCCGCCCAAATTTATCACGCCATGACGAATGCCGGCCGACTGGCATAGTGCAGCGGCTCTATCGACAGCATATTCCTTAACCACGCCGCCAAAATCAATTTCCATTCCTGCTGTTGGAAATTCCAGTACCGGTGACTTCCAGCGCAGTTTTTGCCAGCCGATTTTAGTAAGCAGCGCCTTGATTTGCGCTTCATCCGGTAATACATCCGATTTAAAATTCCACGCGCGACGCAAGATGCCGGAAGTAATATCAAAAAAACCATCGCTTTGTTCATAACAGATGGCAGCGTAATTAAGTAATCCTGCTGTCACCTCATCAACTTCTATACGTCCACCGGTACTCGCTACACGATTAATGGCGGATAAAAAGCTGTCGCTACGATAACGTGTATAACGCGCTTCCAGTTTATGGACATCGGCCATAACCGCTTTTGCAACCGACCGGGCTTTCAATTCGGTTTTAGCAAAAAGCTGAATTTCGCAGGGTGTCCCCATCGCCTGGAAAGGGTAATTGAAATATTCCAGTTTAAAACTCATGCAAGATTAAACACCGGTTGGCAAGATACGTTTGCAAAAATCTCATTAAAACATATAGCTCCATGTTGCAGCGAGAGCGCCATCTCGATTGAGCTGATAACCGTTGACATCGGTGCTTACCGGTTGCAGCCATTCAAAACTGAGATTATTGCCAACCAGATTGCCACTTGGCACAAAAGCATTAATGCCAAAACCCACGTCCCAGTATTTGCCGCCGTAGTTTTGGGGATAGTCTGACGGCCCCATTTTGTCGATAAAACCGTTATATTCGCCCTTGATGCCACCTTGCGCCGTGTAAACCCCGCGTACCGAGGTAGAAAGCCAGTTTAACAATTGGTAACTGCTCCATGCAGTTGACTGGATAATGTCACCCAAGGCATAGCCGGATGCGTTCTTGTTTTCCAATCGTTTGGTGCCGTTAACCTGAGCGCCCCAAGACCAATCGTCATACTTTCCTGTGTAGGTCAGGCTGGGTTTTAAATCCCAGGTTCCACTTCCTACTTGCATGTCATAAGGGTAGAAACCACCATCCATTTTCATGGTTCGTCTCATTTGGCGCCCCACATCACCGGTCGGAGCCGTTGCGCCTAGTGTAAGATTAATATGCTGACTGGGTGTGCTAAATAGTTTGAATAAGGTATAGATACCGGTATCACCAATACCCCCCGTACTCATTCCAGTATTTGCCATATCGAAAGGCATCATGCCTCCCATGCTGTCTGGATATTTGGCCGCTCCGGGAAGAGGTTTCATCGACATATTCATATCTACAAACTGTGGCATCAGCATCAAATTTAACCAATCTGTTGGGGCATACATAAGATCCAGCATGTGCATATGCATGTTCATCCCGGTTTCGGTTAAATAACATTTAAGTGTGTTGCTACATCCCTGGTTTAGAACGCTTTTATCAGAAACTGCGTTTTCGCCGTTCAGCATACCACCTGCTTGGGAATTGTACATATAACGATAGCCGACCATAACTTCACCGGTTTTTTCCATCATGTGACCAAACATAACCCCGGCCGGAATCGATGCGCCATGCTGATGGTCATGATGATGACTGTGTTCGCCGGAATCGCCGCCATGGCCTAAAGCAGATAAATTGACGGTCAGCCCTGCACTGGCAACATAATAATTAAAGTTGGCATAATCACCTTCACCGCCACCACCCA
The DNA here is from genome assembly GCA_903903365.1 of uncultured Methylococcaceae bacterium. Lineage (GTDB taxonomy): Bacteria > Pseudomonadota > Gammaproteobacteria > Methylococcales > Methylomonadaceae > Methylobacter_C. The sequence continues at coordinate 13,524 of CAIUYS010000345.1, read as the reverse complement.
ACTTCAGTGAACCGGCATGGGTATAATATTCAAAGCTTGTTTCCAAGGTAATACCTTTGGCAAACATCTTGCTGATTGATACGCCCCCACTTAAAGTGCCAAAACCTGATAAGCGTTGATCACTGGAATAATAGTCAGGAAGTAGTTTGTAGCCTTGTGCAGGATCATTTTTATAACCACCACCTTTAACGGGTGTTTGAGGTATCTGTTGTAACACTAACAAATAAGGTGTATAAAAACTGGCCGCATCTTGCGAGTAATACCGTACTCTGGGCGTTACCGTCCAGCCATATCCCATTGGCTGGACCCAATCGCTTTCAAAGGCATGCGAAGTAATACCCCAGTCATCAGAGGAGAAATGATAATCAAAATGTAAAGCCGCATTCAAAGGCTTAATATATTGAACAAACCTTGAGCCTACATTGAATTGATTTCTAAGAGTTGGGCGTTTTTCCAGGAAAGTGAACATATTGCCACTTAAAATATTTGAGGGGGCACCAGTATCATTTACATAGTTAACACCATCAATAGTCGTTGTGTCTTGGCCTTGGTATTGGTTTGGATCCACAAACAATGCCCCCACAGCTTTATATGGATTTGACATATAACCACTACTTCTTGTGTAACCCAAGGTAGCTTCGAGTAAGGAATTTTCGGTTAATACTTGCGTTAAGCCTAAATTGGAACCCCAATCTTGTCGATTGCCTTGTAAAAGATGTACAGTCGTTCCATTTTGTTTAATATTCTTTATCTGTGAAAGATATGCATTTGTAAACGTATACGGCCCCATCATCAAATCAGGATCTAATTGAGCGCTGGTATCGCTATTGGTAAAGCTTAAACCTAAATTTAAGCGGGTTAACTTTTGATTAAAATCAAAATATCCGCCTAAATTACCGTAATCCGACTTATAATCTTTTTCGACTGAAGTGCCACCACCCACTTTTAATGCCGCTCTATCCCATTCATAACCTAATTTAAAATCACCTTGTTTACGCGTTTCTGGCGAGGCAACTGAAATAACGTGTACGAGTTGTTTGTTAGTTTGATAGCTATTTATAGACTGATCATAAGGATTGCCGTCTGCATCCGGCAAGGAGATGCTCTTAGTGCCACTCAATGCTACGGGTGCATAATGATTGTTTTTATCAACGAAAAAGCTTGGTGTAGTGCCTGCAAGAGGTGAAGCGCCTGTTAGCGCATTGGGAGGTCCATATCCGTTATTACCCCCAGCCACTAACGGTGCTGTATAAAGAGGTGTCGCACCTGACCAAGTATCTTCCGTATAATTAAAAGAAAACTTGACCCTATCAGTCAGAGAGGTCAAAGCACCGAAATCTAAACTATCGACTTGAATGGGCTTTACGTTGTTGGGAACGTTATAAAGGTTACGCTTGCTTTCCTCATAATGACCTTGTTGAAAGCTCATCTCGTCATCTTCAGCAGCGCAGGGTGCAGAAAGCATCAAACCCGGCAATACCAATGCAGCCGCAGTTAATGCCTGTAAGCCTGTATAACTGGACTTATCGTTCAGTTTTATTCGTATATTATTACGTCCTGACTTTGAGTCTTGACGACTTTTTTGAGGATTCATCTTAATTACAGCCACAACCACCTCCACTGCCCGAACTACTGCCAGCGCCAGCTTCTCTGCTACTATAATTATGACCGCGCATCCCGTTTAGCATGGGATAAGGATCCAAGGCCATTTGCGGCTTGGCAAGATTGCCTCGTTGCCAAGGGGCTATTTGGGTACAGCCTGTTACGCCGGCGCTAAAAACCAGTAGAAGAAGCAATAGGGACTTGTGCCTATTAATCAAAGCTGTTTTATAGATATTCATTCAGTATTCTCGTGTAAAAGCTGCCATAACCTTTAAGGTGTTACGGGCTTTTCTGCCAAGAGTTGTTCTACCAGTATCCGAAACTCCTCAGCCTCACCCGGCCGAAATCCTAAATGTACGTGACGTATAACGCCTTTTCTATCAATTAAATAAGACGAAGGCATCGCCTTAACGTCAAAATTTTTAGCGCACTGTTGTTCTGTATCGACAGCAGTGATAAAACTGGCAGGCAGCTTGTCCAAAAATTGTTTGGCCTCGTCTATATTTTCATCCAGATTAACGCCGATAACCTGCAAACCTTGATCCTTAAGGTCGCGATCCAGATCATTCATGAATGGAAAAGATTTTGCGCAAGGCCCACACCAAGATGCCCAGAAATCTACATAAACCACTTTGCCTTTGAATTGTTGTAAATTTAAAGGTTGAGAGTTATTTAATGGTGTTATTGTACATTGTGGGGCTTCTCGATGTGTTTCTTCACTATGACTTGTACCTGTAAAACAGAGTAATAATAGGGCGCTGGTCAATCGTATAAAAAGTTTTTCTGTCATGGTGTTATTGTTTTTAGTCCGGTTATTCAGCGCACTATTATTTAAAAAAGTTTAAGACCTTTCATGGTTATGGTCTTTTTTCAAGTCTGATTTATTGATTTTGTAATATTGCCGGTGGCGTACTTGTACCCGTATGTTGTCCTGACACATCTTGACAGTGATAACTGAGTACATAATTTTTGGTGCCACTTGCAGAATGACTAACGGCAATAAAAAATTGAACATCTTGTTGATCGGCACCGATTACGGTCAGTAATTTTGATGGACTGGCTACCCCATCCCCACCAGTTGGATCTGTCACGGTAAGCGCTTTACCAAAACCAGGAGTAAATACGCTGGCTGTCGCGCTTAATTTACCACCAGCAGCCGAGCCATCATTGATTTGAATAAAAAGTTGATGGGTTGGACTTTGCGAAGCGGCAGCAACATCTTGAGAGCAATCGACTCTAAATAAGTCGGTAGCAGAAGCGCCGTTTGCTGCTTTTAAACTCTCTGAAAGGTCATGCGCTAAAACAGTAGAGGTATAACTGCTCGCAATAATTATAATACTTGATAGCAAGGTAGTTTTGATATTTTTATTTAGTTTCATAAGCGTTCCTATAGGTTTTATAGTTATTGTTGGTTTGTATTGTGTATTGCTAATTTAGCTTTGGCGGATTCTCGAATATTACTGTCGTTATCATTTAACGCTTGTTGTAATATCCAAGGATTATCTGCGCAATTTTCAACCGCAGTTAAGCGAACATCTGCATCACTATCTGAAAGCGCCTGTTGAAGCAACGGGAGTGTATTTTCTTGGTTCTGTCGGATTACTCCGTAAAGTGCTTGCACTCTTACACCTGGATTTGGATCGGATAACGATTTTTTTAAGATGTTATAGACGGTTTCATCTCCTGGTTGACCTTCAATCGCTAATCGTTCGATTGCACTCATCCTAAGCTTAGGGTTTTCAACGTCTTTCAATAACTGTACTGTGTTGTCAATTCTAATGTTGTTGGTAAAATACGTATTGATTTTAGCGTTGGTTTTTTTAGATTTTTCTACTGGGATTGAGTTTATAGCTACTGGTAGAACCCAAACTTCAGTAATTTCAGTTTTATCAGCCAAGCGACTTTTATAACGATAAATAATATTACTTTCTTCTCCTAATACACAGGATAAAACGGCTTTTAAATCACCCTGACAGTTTAGATTGATTTGTTCTTCTGGTAAGTTAGAAAAATGAAAGATAATTCCGGTTTTATCATGGAGAAATTTAATAGTTTGAGCTATTGAAGTTTGCTTAATGTGGAGATTAAGCTCTTCAAGCTGACTAGATTGATAAAGTTGTATCATTGAATCTGCTTGAATCGCAGTTGATTTAGGAGTATTAGATTGTGCGATGCTTGCGTAAGAAACTCCAACCAAACAGGAATAGAATAAAGTTGAGAGCTTTAAATTATTTTTAAACAACTTATAAAACAGCATAATTGTTAAATTCTTACTCAGTAAGCCAGAATAATTAGACACTTTTATAAAAGAATTAAGGAGGATATTCTGGATTGAATATCCTGAACCTTAGCATTGTCGAACTGAATTAAAGAAAGTAGAGGCACAATTTCTTTATTGAGTTTAGTGAGGGGAGCAAACCTGTTCGACATGTTAATAATTAGCGAGAGTTAAGCATTAAGCCACTAAATTAGATTTAGTTTTTTTACGACCTAGCGCGGTAAAGCCTGCTAAAGCGGATCCAAATAACCAAACTGCACCCGGCACAGGAACCGCCGCTACAGGGGCTGCTGTAAATGAAGCATTTCCGTTAAGATATAAGGTATAGGCGTTTGAAAAGGAATAGGGGGTGCCTAAGCCATTATCCACGCCTCCATATAAAGCAGATCTATAATCACCTGGCGCTGATGAAGCAACCGCAATGATTTGGCCTAAAGCGCCTGTAAAATCAGCAGCATAATTTCCAGTATTTTTAGAAGAAAGCAATGGTAACGATGTAGGGCCATTCCCAACTTCAGATTGCAAAATCATATATTTATTGCCACTGGTTAGGTTCAGTGTTAAACCTGGGTCAGCAAAACCACCACCAGCGCTTCCATCAGGTTGATTAACATTTGTACCATAAACAGTCGTAGTAGTGAAAGGTGAAGTTCTGGCGGCGTTATCGTTAGCTCCGATCAAAGTCCAAAGGTCACCGGCAGTAGATAATTGCCAAACACTGAGTAAACCATCCATAGCATATTCCCCTGCGTCCAGCCAACCTGCAGCGGCAGTTACTGCTGCGCTTGCAACTTGTGATTGCAGAAAAATATCAACATTGCCGGTTGAATTGGCTTGTATAAAATAAGTTTCTATTGAATTAGCAGTACCTGATCCGCCCGAGGAAATGTGTGCTGAGTCGAAATGGCTGGTAGAGACAATAGCCGCATTAGCCATACCTACTGAAGCACCAAATACTAATGCTGCGGCTAAAATATTTTTTTTCATTTTTGATTCTCCCTTGTTACTTAAATTGATGACCACTAGCGCCAGGAAAATTTAATTAAGATAAACACCCCGGCGCCAAGATTTTAGCAGAATACTTGTTGCGCCTGCCCTTTTCTTTTGGCGAAGCCCAAAAGACCCATCAAGCTGGCACCGAACATCCATACTGCAGCAGGTAAAGGTACAGCGGCTGGCGCTAGATTTGAAACAATTGCACCGGTACCAACAACATTGGTGGTATCAACATTAAACTGGTAGGCAAACAAACTACCTTGTCCAGCGACCTGGGCAAAGTACGTACCGATATCTAAAGTCAATTTAACTTGTGCGTCCTTGCTATTAAAACCGCTTTCAAAGCCGCTCAAGGTTGTAGTGTTATCATTAAAAGCAATTTGAGTCCAATCAACTGGCGACTGTAATAGCGAACTTGCTGACCAAAGTGTTAATGTTGGGTCAGATGGTGTATTGGAAGATGAATACAGATTGACTGCTCCTGCCGTATCAACATTAAAGCTATAGTAATCGAGTTGGCCTGCGTTTAAAAATTCACCACCTAAAGTATCAATACTGGCCTGAGCTGTTCCTGTCGCTAGCGCGCTTAAGGCGATCAAGGAATATATAATTTTTTTCATTTGTTATCTCTAAATAAAATAATAAAAAGGTAATTGTGGCGATTGTTTGTAACACTTGACCTTAGCGAATCAAGGGGATGATCAAGTGTTACAACAACCAGACTTAACCAGCTATTATTGGAAAGTGTTGCCAGTAACCGGAGTTCCCCAACCTGGGAATTGTAATTGCTCTATGTCAGAAGCAGAAGGTTGGATTTTAACTGATGTTAATGGAGTCGCGCCTGATGTATAACCAGTCACTGCATTAGCTTGAGTTGTTGCGGCTAAGTTTGTTGCTGCTGTAGCAATCGGAGCGTTAGCACAAGAAGCTGGGTATGGATCTTGAACAGGATCACGGTTGATAGTTAAGTTAGTTGTACCAGCACCATTTTCAATTGCCGCTGCAGGGAATGCTGTTGAACCACCTAAAGTGTTATCAAGCCATAAGTTAACACCTTGAGTTGTAGATAAAGAGGCTGAAGATAAAGGTGGTTGTGAAGTTGTTTTACAAATATCAGCAACAGCTAATTGTACTACAACATCATGTACACAAGAGTTAGCGCCGAAGAATACGTTAGTAAAACGGAAAGGAACTTCTCCGTGTTCATTAATTTGTAAACTGCCTTTTGTAGAAACCCAACCAATTACCGCGTTAGTTGCATTGCGTTGTTCAATTGAAGTGCTAAATACGTCTTTGCTTTGTACTAATTGAAATGCACCAGCCAAAGTAGTTACAGGTGTAGTACCTGCGGAAGATGTAAACAAGTATTGACCTACAGTAGCGCCAGGTACGACAGCATAAGTGCCAGCAACGTTAGCAGTCACTGTAGCTGTAGAAATAAGAGGGTTAATTGTTGGAATAACCGCACTTTGAGCAACAACAGGTGTTACTGGAGTAGTTCCATTACACGCATGGTTAACACCAATACGAGAGAAAGAAGTTGAGCCAATCGCTTTACCACTGTTAACAGTATTTAAAATAGAAGCATGCGCAAATGCCGCTTGGCCTGCACCCATCATTGTTAAAGCGCCTAAACCTAGCGAAACATATTTTAGTTTTTTGGAACAAATCATAATTAAGTCCTCCTGAGGACATAGTTGTAAGTATTATAAAAAGTGGCCTTAGGTTAATATCAATTGCGGCTATTGAATTTAACTTATGGCAATAGTTATAAAGCATTGATTGTGCCAAATTTTAGTTGCTTACTTGAAAACATCATTTTATTGTTGAACTAATTATTGATACTTATTATAAGTATATGATTTTTAATATATAAAATGACAAATCTAGCTTTTTGATTTTTTATTGAAATTTATAATAAGTATTTTTTTTTTTGGATATTAGCGCTGCTTCTCTGAGAAAGTGTGTCATATAACATAGTTTAATTAATTATCGTGTCATATAACATCGTTTAATTAGTTCTTTAGAAACAGCGCAGGTAAAGGGTGCGTTTATTTTTTAATACCGTACTTAATCCAAAAATCAGTTGAATATTTCGGTTACCAGTTTAAGCCAGGACAAGTTATGAGCATTGCCCCGTATTAAATGGATAGCCGCGCTTTAAGGTTAAGGTAAGTTGTAGTTTTATGGCAGATCGTTACTGGTGGTTGCGCTTGGCGCATGTGATTTTTCTGACGGCTTTAACAAAGGTGATTGTTGAGTGCAATGGAAATTGAACATGGCCGCAGTCTGCTGGGTTATCAGATGGTCTTGGGTTTGGTGCCGCATGTGTTTCGGCCAACGGCCAATCAAGCCTTGCTGATTGGTCTGGGTGGCGGCCATGTTGCCCGTGATGCTCGTTATGAGATAAAAAACTTAACAAGCATTACGTTTTATGGCTACCAACTAAGGCTAAACAGTTTAAGGTTAAACCGTTCGCTGAACGGAGTCGAAGCGGACAACTCGCTTCGACTCCGCTCAGCGAACGGTCTTTTTTTATGCTTTATCACTAAGTTAACCGTATTGACGGCTAAGCCTTTTTGCTTGTCTCGTCTAAAGTTGGTAGCCCAGTTTTAAAGTCAAGCAGGTTCGGAAGTATCGGACTTTATCTTTTTTATTTAAAACGATGCCGGTGCGGGGTTGGTGTCTTTATTTAGCCGGCAGACTGATTATTCACTTAAACTTCACGACCTTATTTAACGGACTCAGGTTAATTTCATCAATCACAATTTGTGGTCTTGAACTTAATACATAAGAGACGGCTTTTGCCACATCTTCCGGTAAAATGCTGTTGGTTTCATGATCCCCCGGTTCAAAATTAAGTGGTTCAAAAAAGGGCGTTTTCACCATGCCGGGATTAATTAAACAAACCCGCACATTGCTTTTGCCGCACTCTTCGCGTAACGCTTGGGTAAAACCGCGCAGGGCAAATTTGCTGGCACAATAAACCGCACCTTTACGACTGCCTTTTAACGCGGCTTCAGAACCGATAAAAATTAAATCGCTGTTGGCTTTTCGTTTTAAAGCGGGTAGCAAGGCCTTGGTTAAAAAGACCTGGCTGGTAAAATTTATCGTCATCAAGGCTTCTATTTGGGTATAAGAAAATTCTTCGACTGAACCGAATTGACCGACTCCTGCTGAAAAAACCACAGCATCAAGGTCGGGGAAGGTTTGTTGTAAGTCACGTATTTTTTGCGGTAACTCAGTAAGCTGACTTAAATCCAGTTGCACAGAGCTAAAGCGTTCCATTGGGTGGGTAAACTTGCGGCAATCGCGTGACGTACCAATAACGGTGTGGCCTTGTTGCAATAACAGCCGGGCAACTGCGCGACCTATCCCTGAACTGGCTCCCGTTACCAGAACGGTTCGTTTTATAGTTGGCATGGAAAAAATTTGGCTTCAGGCATATAGCGTAATAATTGTTGTGTGCAGTACTGCATCATTTCTTGTTCCAATTCTTGTTTGTAGGAAATCATGCCCTGTTGATTAGCTAACGGGCTGGCAAACAATTTTTCATCGGGATAAAGTTTATGCACTTTTTTAAAATATTTCTCCGGTAATCTGAAAGCGCCAAGACTAACCGAATGTAACTGGTCGATATTAATGATCGAAAAAATCTGCTCAAATAATTGCCGGTACTGCTGCTGGTAACCGGTCTGATAAATCATCGGATCAAAACGCAAACCTATCGGCCAGCCGTGTTCCTGTAATTTACTCAGCGCATCAAGACGACGCTGTAATGAGGGCGCTTTGGCTTCAACTTTTGTGGCTATTTCATCAGGATTCAGGCTGAAAGCGACAATGCAGCGGGGAAAGGGCTCACGATTTAACAGGCTTCTAACTTGGGTGCTTTTGGTTCTTAATTCCAGCCAGGCATTGGGTATTTTCTCAAAAAACGGTAAAAACTGTTCGGCAAACCGGGTTACCGGCTCCAAAGCCAAGCTGTCGCAATCATAGCCGGAGAAAAAATGCACGGCCTCATCAGGCGTTTCGGCACAGCGTTGTTTGATTTCATCCTGAAAGTCTTCATAATTGACAAACAACACGTAATTGGCTGATTGATACATGCCTTGTAAAAAGCAGTACCGGCAATCATATAAACAATTAAGCATGTGGGAAAAATAGTAATTTTTGTTTGCCCCAATACCATAGCCAGCGGGCACAGGCATGGCAAAATGTTTGTATTTTTCTGCCAATATTAATGAAGGTTTTTGTTTTTGTAGTCTAAAATTTTGTGCTTTAGGATTAAAAACTTCGCCATAGCGGCCACAAGTAATTTTTCTGGCTTGCGGAAAACGTGCAGTAATCTCGACAACACGCGGGTGCTGCAAAATGTTTTCTTCTATATAAATGGTTTCAATCATTGGCTTTGTTTTTAGCAGGTAAAAAGTACCGTAGCAGCGCATTTTATAGGAAAAGTCTTGTGATTGTTTACGCTGCCCTCATATAGGTTAAAATACTTTTAACATCACCCACAGATAACGAACATGAATATACAAAAAATTGGTTTTATCGGCGGCGGCAATATGGCGTCCAGTCTGCTTAGCGGCTTGATTGCCAGCGGTCATTCTCCACAACACCTTTGGGTTTCTGATATTAATCCGGAGACACTGACAACGCTGGCAAAAAATCTTAATGTTAATACCTCGGCAAGCAATGATGAGCTGATTAATGCCGTTGATGTCGTGGTACTGGCGGTTAAGCCACAGACACTCGGTTCGGTAGCCAAAAGCGCAGCGTCTTTAATCCAGCAAAAAAAATCACTGGTTGTTTCTATTGCCGCCGGTATTAGCCAGCATAGTTTAAGTCAGTGGTTAGGCGCTGATACGGCGATTGTGCGTTGTATGCCCAATACGCCGGCGCTGGTACTGACCGGGGCGACGGCGCTTCATGCCAATCTACAGGTAACGCCTGAACAACGTAATCTGGCAGAAAATATTATGCGTTCTGTCGGTATTGCGTTATGGGTTAACGAGGAAAGCGAGTTGGATGCGGTGACCGCCGTTTCCGGTAGTGGCCCTGCGTATTATTTTCTGCTGATGGAAGCGATGGAAAAAGCCGCTTTAGAATTGGGTTTAAATGAAGTGACGGCCCGTTTGCTGGTTCAACAAACCGCATTGGGTGCCGCTAAAATAGGGCTGGAATCGTCCGAGTCACCCGAGCAATTACGTAAACGGGTCACCTCCCCCGGTGGAACCACGCAAAAGGCGATAGAAACGTTTGAGCAAGGCGGGTTTACTGAACTGGTTTCTAAAGCATTACATGCTGCGCGAGACCGCTCTATTGAAATGTCCAAAGAATCGGAGAATACCTGATGGGCTCTAGCTATATGACTGACCCGATTGTTTTTTTAATCGATACCCTGTTTTCTCTTTATATATTGGCCGTCTTGCTGCGCTTTTTATTGCAATGGTGCGGCGGTGATTTTTATAACCCAATCTCCCAGTTTTTGGTTAAGATAACCCATCCACCCTTAAAAATTCTGCGCCGATTTGTGCCGTCTATCGGAAAAATAGACACTTCATCGCTGGTGCTTATGTTGTCCTTACAAATGCTTGCTGATGCCTCCATCCTGCTGTTATTGAATGGCAGTATGATTAATATCGGCGCGTTGGCAATCACCTCCATTACTCAGCTAATTTCTTTACTGATTAATGTGTTGGTATTTGCAGTATTTGCCAGAGCACTGCTTAGCTGGATGAATCCGGGGACTTTTAATGCCGCCGCCTCCATTTTATCGACGCTGACCGAGCCTTTGCTGGATGTCTGCCGCCGAATCATTCCCGGCTTGGGCGGTATAGATTTATCACCCTTGGCGGCTTTGTTACTGTTGCAACTGGCAAAAATGGTCATTTTGCCGCCACTGCATGAATTAGCCGGTTTAATTGGTTAAGCCATAATTTGGCAGTTGCAGCGAGTGGATTGTTGCAAAACGTGAGTAACGGGGGTTGCAATCCCGTTACTTACGTTTTGAAAGGTATTTAGGTCTTCAAACGTTTCGGTCGAGGCTGCAAACCCCGACCGATATAAGTATCTATTAGGTTAACGATACTTTATCGCGTGAGGCCCTCAGTAATAAAGTTCCCACACCTTGATCGGTAAAAAGCTCAAGCAGTACGGCATGTTCAACGCGTCCATCAATAATATGGACACTGGTTACTCCGCCTTTTAGCGCATCGGTAGCGCATCGGGTTTTAGGAATCATGCCGCCCGATATGGTGCCATCTGTAATCAGGTTTTCAATGTCATTGATAGACAGACCCGTCAGTAGATCGCCCGCTTTATCCAGAATACCGGCGGTGTTGGTCAATAAAATCAATTTTTCGGCTTTTAGCACTTCAGCAATTTTGCCGGCAACCAGATCAGCATTGATATTATAAGAGCGACCATCATCACCCACACCGATAGGTGCAATAACAGGAATAAAATCACTGCGTCCCAGCATTTCAACGACGGATGGATCAATGCTGCTGACTTCGCCGACATGACCCAGATCAATTATTTCCGATGCATCAATATCCTGTGCCGACTTTTTTAAGTGAATTTTTTTGGCCCGAATAAAGTCACCGTCTTTTCCGGTCAAACCCACGGCTTTACCGCCATTTCTGTTGATCAGGTTAACAATTTCCTTGTTTACCAAGCCGCCCAACACCATTTCAACGACATCCATCGTCTCACTGTCGGTAATGCGCATACCATCGACAAAGCCGGTTGTTTTTCCCAGTTTCGTCAATAAGTCGCCAATTTGGGGGCCGCCGCCATGAACCACAATCGGATTCATGCCTACCAGTTTCATCAAGACGATATCACGGGCAAAACTGTGCTTGAGTGCCTCGTCAACCATGGCATTGCCGCCGAATTTAACTACCACGGTTTTGCCTTTAAAACGTTGAATATAAGGCAATGCTTCTATCAGTACATCAGCTATTTGGTGAGGTGTTCTTTTTTGCATCATTTTTAGACTTTCCGTTTATTAAAAAGAATCATCACTAAAGCTTTTTGAAAAAAAAGCTTAATGACGACCGGTATGACCAAAGCCACCCTCGCCTCTATCTGTCTCCGTAGTAAAATCGGCAACCACTTTAAAAGCGACCTGAACTACCGGCATAAACAATAATTGTGCAATTCTTTCGCCTGGCTGAACCGTATAATCCTTCACGCCATCATTGTGCAAAATGACGCCTATTTCGCCAAGATAATCAGAATCGATAATGCCCAAGCCTTGTCCAACCCGAATTTGGCTGTTTAAGCAAAGTCCGCTTCTGCTGGCAACAACGGCCACTAAGCCGGGGTCTTGAATATTGACAGCCAAACCGGTGCCAAGCAATTTGTTTTCGCCGCCGGCAATGGTTATGGGCTCTTCAATACAGGCAACCAAATCAATGCCTGCCGATCCTTTGGTCTTATAGGCAGGTATCCCGTATTTTTCAAGTAAAGGATTTACTATCCTGGTTTCGATGAGTCTTTTCATGTCGTTAATTTCATTAAAAATTCAATATTATACTCCGCGAGGTCATGTTTACGGAATTTATGATCGGCCATTTTATTCGAGAGCAAGGCGCAAAAACAGGCGCATAGCTGGCTATGTAACTGTTTTTGCAACGCAGCTATCGGATGAAATGGCCGATCAGAAAACCGAAAACGTGCCCGCGCGGAGTATAGAGACCTTAGCATTCGCTCAACATCGTTAAGGATATAAAGATTTAAAACACGATAATTTTGCTGCGCCAGCTTGCGAAATATTGGAAAATGACCTTGGCTGCCTACAGCAAGCGTCACTATAGACACTAACAATCCTCGCACGGTTATTTTAGTCAAGCGCACAGGTAAAAACTATAATAAGATAGTGCGAGTATTTACCCTAAAAGAGTCACAGCCATGCGTCGATTTATTCTATTAAGTTTTCTTGCCTTTCCGGTATTTGCTGTTGATGAGCAACCGCCCACACTTGAAGCGGTGCCCGAAGTGCCAGAGCCGTCTTTACCCGTGCAAAGCGGTGAGACACTGGAACCGGATATCACCATTACCCGTAAAGGTAGTAAGACCATACAGGAATACCGCAGAGGCGGCAGACTTTATATGATTAAGGTTATTCCGGACGTTGGCCCTCCTTACTATTTTATTGATAATAATGGCGACGGCAAAATGGATGTCCTTAAAAATGAAGTTGATAAAAACAGCAACATCAATATGTGGAAGTTATGGGAATGGTAGTCGCCTGACCTGTGGCTGTTTATACGCAAATAACCCGCCCACAACTCGATCAATTCTTTAGTAACTACGCACTTGGTGAGGTTATCAGTTTTGAGGGTATTCAAGATGGCATTAACAATACCAACTATTTTGTAGAAACCACGCAGGGCAATTTTGTCTTAACCTTGTTTGAAACACTGACTGTCAATGAGTTGCCGCATTTTATGGGGCTACTGTCACATCTGATCAAACACAAGCTTCCTTCTCCCGCGCATCAGCCAGACCGACAAGGCCAGGTATTGCGTGAGCTTAACCATAAACCGGCGGCACTATTCAAGCGTTTATCGGGGATAGCCATCACCTCTGCATCCATCGAACAATGCCGGCAAGTCGGTAGGCAATTGGCTGCTTTACAT
>CAIUYS010000344.1 GCA_903903365.1 uncultured Methylococcaceae bacterium | reverse complement strand
TTTGACCCGCGAGGCGAACTGGCGCCACGGGATATTGTTGCCAGAGCCATCGATCACGAAATGAAAAAGCGCGGTATAGACTGCGTTTATCTTGATATCAGTCATAAATCAGAAGACTTTATACGCGAGCATTTCCCTACGATTTACCAACAATGTCTCGACTTTGGTATTGATATCACCAAACAACCTATCCCCGTTGTACCTGCGGCGCATTACACCTGTGGTGGCGTGTTAACGGACAGCTATGCCCGCACTGACATCAAAAACCTTTATGCCGTTGGCGAGGTGGCCAGCACCGGCCTGCACGGCGCTAATCGTATGGCCAGCAACTCCTTGCTGGAATGCCTGGTTTTTGCCGAACGCGCCAGCGAAGATATTTTACTAAAACTCCCCAACATTCCACCGATTCCAAATATACCGGATTGGGATGAATCAAAAGTCAGCGACTCCGATGAAGAAGTCGTTGTGTCACACAACTGGGACGAATTGCGCCATTTTATGTGGGATTACGTAGGCATCGTCAGAACCGATAAACGCCTGAGTCGGGCAATGAGTCGTGTGGAACTGCTTAAAAAAGAAATCGCCGAATATTACGGTAATTTCCGCGTTACCAGTGATTTACTGGAACTACGTAATCTGGTCATCGTCGCCGAATTAATTATTCGTTGCGCACAACAACGTAAAGAAAGCCGTGGCCTGCATTACACACTGGATTACCCGGAAACGGATAACAGCAAACCACCACAAAACACCATTTTGACACCTTTAGCAAAAAGCCCGACGGTTTGATTTAAAAAATTCTGACAGCTTGATTAAACCACGAAGACACGAAGAGCACAAAGTTTTTAACTTGGATTTGTTCGTAAACTTCGTGGTTTTATGTCAGCTTTAAATTGTGCTTAAAACCCCGCACCACCCTGGAAAAGCAAAATGCATTTATATAACGATGTCCTCGTTCTGTAGGGGCAATCCCTTGCGGTTGCCCTAGGCTTCTTTATGTATTGAGGCCTGGCAGCAGTTGCCGACGTTTTCAAAATAAATATCATCCGATATTCATCCCGCCAGATTTCAAAGTGTACCCGTAGGCGTACCCTAAAACGAGTAAAAAATAATTTGATAAGTTATAAGCTAAGCGGATAAAGAGGTTAGACTTTTGATTTATAGTCTTGTATAGACCATCGGTTAATATTTCATAAAACCCTATGCGGTTTATGTTGACGCACAGCCAATTCTCAAATTACCCCTCAAGTTGTAATTTATTGCTTACATTCCAGCAACCACTTACAATCAAGCTGTCTTAGTACATTAAGGCACTACCAACACATAAGCCGCCTAGACTTAAAGCGGTTTTTTTATGCGTGTTACTTTTAACAAGAACACTAAGAAAATAGAAAATGACTAACTTCAAAAAAACGGCAACTGTAGTTTTGTTGGTTGGACTGGGCTTTACTGGATCTTCACAAGCCGCACTTATTGCCCGTGGTGGCGGTATGGTGTATGACGATGTTAATAAAATCACCTGGGCAGCCGATGCTAACTTGTTTCAAACCCAGGCTGCGAGTAATCCGAATCTGGTTAATGAAATTATCAACAACGTCGGGGTTATTCATGAAACACCATTTAATGCCTGGGACATGAGTAGTAACGGCACCCATATCCTGACCAGCGCAGACTTTAATACCAGCACTGGCGCAATGACCTGGTGGGGCGCACAAGCATGGGCTAACAACTTAACGTTGGGTGGTGTAAAGGGCTGGAGTCTGCCCTCTACACCCGTAGAAGCTTATGGTACTAATATTACGAGTAGCCAAATGGGTGATTTGTTTTACAATCAATTAGGTGGTGAGGCTTTAACCGATATTGCAATAACTCATAATGCCAAATATAATCTATTCGCTAACGCTCCTAACGTCCAGAGTTATTCGTACTGGTCGGGTAGTGAGCACGCGCACTGGTCGGTCGACGCGTGGATCTTCATTACCACCCATGGCGTCCAGGACAGTTTCGTTAAGTCTGGCCAGCTCTATGCATGGGCTGTTCACTCGGGCGATGTTGCCGCCGTTCCTGTACCCGGTCCTACTGGTCCACAAGGACCGCAAGGTATACAAGGTAAAACAGGATTAACTGGTGCTGCTGGATCGAAAGGCCCCCAAGGAACACAAGGTAAAACGGGATTAACTGGAAAAACAGGATTAACTGGTTCTGTTGGCCCAAAAGGTCCAGTTGGTAATAAAGGAGTAACAGGAGCAACTGGTGCTACTGGTTTAATAGGGAAAACTGGTGCCGCTGGTCCAAAAGGTGGGGCAAAAGGTGATACAGGGCCACAAGGTATTCAAGGAGCGGCAGGCTTGCCGCAGGCGGGTAATGATGTAGGTGATATGCAGTTTTGGGACGGTACCGCCTGGGTGATAATTCCAGCGGGTAATAAATACGCAAGTTTAAAACTTTGTAATGGTGTACCAACTTGGGTACCCGGATCTTGCCCTAACACAAGTCTTGCTATTGGTGATACTGGCCCGGCGGGTGGTAAAGTGTTTTATCTCACTGATGCTACCGGCTTGCATGGTTTGGAAGCGGCACCGGTGGATCAGTCGTCGGGTGCGCAGTGGGGTTGTATGGATGTCTCAATATCCGGCGCCGACGGCGCCGCAGTGGGAACCGGTGCTGCGAATACAGCCGACATTGTAGCGGGCTGTGCTGAAGCCGATACCACTGCTAAAATCGCCGATGCTTACGCCTTAAACGGCTATACGGACTGGTATTTACCTTCCAAAGATGAATTGAATTTACTGTATCAACAAAAAACCGTTGTGGGTGGTTTTGGTGCTTACTCCTACTGGAGTTCTTCGGAGGACAGTAGCAGCTCCACCTACAGCGCGTGGAACCAGTACTTCACCGATGGCTTCCAGGACCATGATAGCTTCAACAATAAGTCCGTCCCACTTGCGGTCAGGGCAGTGCGGGCTTTTTAACCCTTTAACTCACGTTTTTACCCAGCCTGAACTAAACAGCTATACCTACCTAACGCAAACTTTTTGAATAACGGTAAATATTAAACGTTTGGCTTCGATCATAGAACACGGATGATACGAATTTCAGCGGATTTTATTTTTAATGGCGTATTTTTTACACAACGCATAAAGCCGAGTAGGTCGGGCACATGCTTTTCGTGCCCGACATTACGGTATCTGATGATAAAGTAACAGCAGAAAAATTACACATCATTATCACATTGAAGCATTAAAATGTCGGACTGCGATAAAACTGTTGCCCAATATCTACTTACCGCAAACCATTCAACACCCTCTTTTCTTCTTCACTCGCTTTATTAGTGGCTAAATGAGTATAAACCTCAGTGGTTGTTATTGACGCGTGACACCACAGGAATAAACCTGTTGTGTCCGTTGCCAAGTCAAGTCAGTTCATCGCCTGCCATCGGTTCTACATCAGGACTGGCGTTGAGCCAGGTGTCAAAAGCATTGAATTCGCCGCGAGATTGCCGCTCACGAAAATAGGTCTCGGTCTTCAATGCGGAAACCTTTTCGGCAATGGCCATGACGAAAAACTGGTTCATTGATACCTGCTCTTCCGCCGCCACCTTTCGAGCGTAAGTAAACAGAGATTCGGGTACGCGCAGCGCATAGTTGGTCATCAGATATTCTCCGCTTGCAGTTGGCGCAAAAAAGCGCCTGGGGTCAACACCGGCAGTCGAAAATGGCTGGCGGGAACAAAATCAGCAATATTCAAGGTGACCAGCACTTCGGCTCGGCCATTTAATGCGGTTTCCAGTACCATCTCGTCGGCTGGGTCACGTAATTGTGGTCGCCAAAGGTAATGCAGCCATGTAGGTCGGGTTAGCGATAGCGTAACCCGACATTTTGATTATTCATAGCCAATATCATCAGTCCCGTAGCGAATGTGTCGGGTTACGGCTATCGCCTAACCCGTCATGGCTTATCCGCTTTTATCAACATTATTTTTAATAGCGTATTGTTTACACAACGCATAAAGTGCCGGAATGACGATCAAGGTCAACAGTGTTGATGACACCATACCACCCACCATGGGCGCGGCGATGCGGCGCATGACTTCGGAACCGGTGCCGGTACTCCACAGAATAGGCAAAAGTCCTGCCATGATCGCGGTGACCGTCATTATTTTGGGACGCAGGCGTTCGGCTGCGCCGGTCATCAGCGCGGCGTAAAGATCGTCCTCAGTAAAAGTCCGCCCGGCATCAAGGCATTGCCGTTGTTTTTCCCGATAGGCCTGATCCAGATAAATCAACATGACCACACCGGTTTCTGCCGCGACGCCAGCCAGGGCGATAAAGCCGACACCGACCGCCACGCTAACGTTGTAATCCAAAAACCACAATAACCAGATACCACCGACCAGTGCAAAAGGTACGGACAGCATAACGATAAGCGTCTCGGTCAGACGCCCGAAGTTGAGATAAAGCAAAAGGAAAATAATACCGAGCGTTAGCGGCACAACCAATTGCAAGCGCTGTTTGGCTCGCTCCATGTATTCAAACTGGCCACTCCAAGTAATGTAATAACCCGCAGGAAATTTGACGGCTTGCTCCACCACTTTTTTGGCATCTTGGACATAACCATCGATGTCGCGGCCACGCATATCAACGTAAATATACGCGGACAACAAGGCATTTTCGGTACGGATAGCCGGTGGGCCTTTGTTCAGGCTTAATTGTGCCAATTGCCCCAAAGGAATCATGGCACCGCCAGCGACGGGAACGAGCACATGCGTGGCGATGGCTTGTGGACTGTCACGCAGTTCACGCGGATATCGGATGATAACGGCGAACCGTTCGCGCCCTTCCACCATGGTCGTTACCGTTTCACCACCTACCGCCGTGGCAATAATGTCTTGCACATCGCCCACCAACAAACCATAACGCGCCAGCGCTTCGTAGTCCGGCGTGATGTTTAGATAAAAACCGCCGGTAATGCGTTCTGCGTAGGCGCTGGTGGTGCCGGGAACCGTCTTGACCGCTTGTTCTATCTGTTGCGCCAAACGTTCCATTTCCGCCAGATCCTTGCCGAACAGTTTGATGCCGATGGGCGTACGAATACCGGTTGCCAGCATATCAATACGATTTTTGATCGGCATAGTCCAGGCGTTGCTGACACCGGGTATTTGCAGCGCCAAATCCATTTCTGCAATCAGCTTGTCAACCGTCATACCGGGTCGCCAAGCTGATTCCGGCTTGAGGTTAACCAAGGTTTCCGACATCTCCAACGGTGCTGAATCGGTGGCGGTTAGCGCCCTGCCCGCTTTACCGAATACCGATTCGACTTCGGGAAACTGTTTGATGATTCGATCTTGGGTTTGCAGTAATTCAGCGGCTTTGGTTGGCGACAAACCCGGTAAGGTTTGCGGCATAAATAGCAAAGTTCCTTCATTCAAGGTCGGCATAAATTCACCACCCAATTGCGAAGCCGGATACCAGGAAGCAGCCAGCATGAGTAGTGCAAAAACCAGCGTTAGTTTTTTGTAGCGCATGACGGCGGCAATAACCGGGCGATAAATCCAGATCAAAAACCGGTTGATGGGGTTTCGTTGTTCCGGCAGAATTTTTCCGCGTACAAATAATGACATCAACACCGGAACCAGCGTTACCGACAACAGCGCCGCACCGGCCATCGCAAAGGTTTTGGTAAAAGCCAGCGGATGAAACAAACGGCCTTCCTGGGCTTCCAGCGCGAACACCGGCAGAAATGAAACGGTGATTATCAACAAACTAAAAAACAACGGCGGGCCGACTTCCTGACAGGCATTAAGCAATATTTCAGCTCGCGGCAGACGCCCCGCATCGCGCTCCAGATGCTTGTGAACATTTTCAATCATGACAATGGCTGCATCCACCATGGCACCGATCGCAATGGCAATACCGCCGAGGCTCATGATATTGGAATTCATACCTAGCGCCTGCATGACAATAAAAGCAATCAGCAAGCCCACGGGCAGCATTAAAATGGCCACCAACGCACTGCGTAAATGCAGTAAAAATAGAACGCAAACACCCGCCACGATGGCATTTTCTTCCAACAAGGTATGACGCAAATTATCAATCGCACGGTGGATTAGTTCTGAACGGTCATAAACGGTTTGCACCGTCACGCCTTTTGGCAAACCCGTAATGATTTCGTGCAGTCGGTCTTTTACGTTACTGATGACTTCCAAGGCATTCTGACCAAAGCGTGCCAGCGCAATACCGGAAACCGCCTCGCCTTCGCCATTCCATTCGGTAATACCGCGCCGCTCATCGGGCACCAGTTCAACACGCGCCACATCTCGCACCAACACCGGAATACCTTTTTCGGCTTTCAATACCAGCCGTTCCAAATCCGCTTTACCGCGCAGATAACCTCGTCCACGCACCATGTATTCGGTTTCTGCCAGCTCAATAACCCGACCGCCAACATCACGATTACCGTTGCGAATGGCATCACTTAGGGTCTGTAAAGAAACCCCGTAAGCTTGCAGTTTGTGGGGATCGACCGTGACCTGATATTGCTGCACAAAACCACCAATACTGGCCACTTCAGCCACGCCTTTGGCTTTGGTCAGTTGGTAACGCACAAACCAATCTTGCAAGGTTCGCAACTCTGCCAACGAATAGTCTTTTGCCAACAGCGCGTATTGATAAACCCAACCAACACCCGTGGCATCGGGCCCCAATTTAGGCGTCACGCTGGTCGGCAAACTTCCGGTGAGCGTGGTGAGATATTCCAAAACCCGCGAACGCGCCCAATAAATATCGGTGCCGTCCTCAAAAATAATATAAACGAAAGAGGCACCAAAATAAGAAAAGCCCCGTACGACTTTTGATCGTGGCACGCTCAACATCGCCGTCGTTAGCGGATAAGTCACCTGATCCTCAACAACCTGCGGCGCTTGCCCCGGATATTCCGTGTACACAATCACTTGCGCATCGGACAGATCGGGTAACGCATCCAGCGGCATTTTTGACAAAGCATAAACCCCGCCAATGACGATAGCCAACGTTGCCAGCAACACCAAAAACACGTTACGCAAAGACCAGGCAATAACATGATTTAACATGGTTACCGGTCTCCGTGCGTTGGATCGGTGGGTGTTTGAGCAGTATCAGTCTCTTTATCGCCAAAGCCGTCCAGGGCTGATTTAAGATTGCTTTCAGCATCAATCAGAAAATTAGCATGAGTGACCACTTCATCACCGGCCGTTAATCCTTCCAGAACCGCGTAGTAACCGTCAGCGAGTAACCCCAATTTTACAGGTCGCGCTTCAAACTGTCCTTCACCCCGCTTTAACAACACAACCTGACGCGTACCGCTGTCAATCACTGCCGAATCGGGAACGGCCAACCGCGCCGGCTTATCGTCCAACGCCGCCAATGTTAAACCGCCATATAATCCGGGCTTCAACAAGCCTTCCGTGTTGGGCAATTCAACTCGCACTTTCACGGTACGGGTTTCCATTGCCAACGTTGGATAGATAAAACCGACTTTGCCGTTGAACTGCCTATCCGGGTAAGCGTTAATATGGACTTGCACAACCTGCCCCAAACGCACCCCGGCTATATCCTGCTCAAACACATCCGCCAACAGCCATACCGTGCTTAAATCGGCAATGCGAAACAACAATTCACCGGGCATAAAACGCATCCCTTCTTGCGCCGGTTTATCCAGTACCACGCCAGTCACCGGCGACAGCAACGATAACGTATCCACCGGCTTTTCCAAGGCTTGTAAACGTTGCAATTGTGCCGGAGCAATATCCCAATAATGTAACCGTTGCAACGCATTTTCGGCCAGATTTTTAGCGGTTGCCAGTGCCTGAACGCTACCCATTTTTAATGCTTGTTGGCCTTGTCTCGCAATCAGATATTCCTGCTGGGCAGTGACCAGTTCCGGACTGTATATCTCCAACAACGGTTGGCCGCGTTTGACGGTTTGCCCAGTGGCATTGACATACAAACGCTGAATCCAGCCTGCAAATTTAGGGGTCACGGCATGGACGCGCCGCTCGTCAACTTGAATACTGCCCAGTGCGCGAATGCTGTGAGTCAGTGTGCGCTCTATCACGGTTGCCGTTTTTACACCCAATTTCTGAACTTTTTCAGGAATGATCTGAACCTGCCCAAGCGTAGCACGTTCGCCTTCATAAACCGGCAAATAGTCCATGCCCATTTCATCTTTTTTTGGTACAAGTGACGTATCCGCAGCGCCCATGGGATGCCGATAATACAGAATCTTACCGGATTTTGGAGGAGTCATTGCAGTCGGTTCTTCTGCGTAAATCGCCACATAGTCCATACCCATCTCGTCTTTGGTGGGGATGGTCGAGGTGACTTGGGGATTCATTGGATGCCGGTAATACAGGGGTTTTCTTTCGCTGACTGCGGTGCCGTTGAGGTTTAGCGAGTTCTCTTGATGGCGTCCCATCCAGAATCCCAGACTTAAGCCCAGTATTAAAATCAACAATAACGGGATAACTCTAATCATGACTTAACTCCTCACCCACTTCAGCAGACAGTTCGGCTAAAATTTGCTGTGTGTTGGTCAAGGCTTGCCAATATTGCGTTTGATACTGAAAAAAATTAATTTGTGTGCGTAACAAATCGGTAAAATCGGTTTGACTCATTTGATAGCCCGCCAGTAGCGAATTAACTGCTTGCTGAGCCTGCGGAATAATTTCATGTTCGAGCAGCAACAGCTTTTCTTTGGTCTGTTGATACTCCGTGGCTTTGGCTGCTATCCCTGCCTGAATTTTGTGATGCTCGTCCTGCAGGGAATACTGCTCTTGTAAAAGTTCACTCTTGCGCTGATCCACGGCTTTAGCTTGCTTGGTGTTGGCATAAATGGGCACATTCATGCTCAATTGAACATTGGCAAAATCGCTACGCGTCTGCCCTGTCGGGGTATTCTGCCGAATTGCATAACCGCCGCCCACCGTAAAATCCGGATAGAAATCCTGCTTTGCCAGATCCACCCTGTCTTTTGCAGCACCCAGCATCTTCTGGTGTTGGGCGAATAAAGGACGGACTTTCAACGCCTTGTCCTGCAATACCGCTTCGATAAGAGTCGGTAATTTGAACTCGGCTTCTACCGGAATTTTTGCGGGTGTTTCCACGGCAATATCCAGCAAGGCATTGATTAGGGCGTTTTGAGTGTGGCGTAAACTGACCAACTCCAGTTTTTCACTCTTGAGTTTGGATAATTCAAGTTGAGCCAACAGAACGTCTTGCTGAGCGCCGGTGCCCA
The DNA here is from genome assembly GCA_903903365.1 of uncultured Methylococcaceae bacterium. GTDB lineage: Bacteria > Pseudomonadota > Gammaproteobacteria > Methylococcales > Methylomonadaceae > Methylobacter_C. Next base: position 769 of record CAIUYS010000344.1, on the reverse strand, counting down.
CTTTGTATTTTTCCTGAGCGATATCAATCAGCTGTTGGAAGAAATTTTCAGCTTCGTCCAGTAAACTCAAAGCCCGATCATAATAAAATAGCCGCCACCATCCTTGCTTTACTTCGCGCACCAGTCGCAAACGCGCTTCATCAACCGAATCAGTGGCAGCCAGTGCTTCCTGCTCGGCGATTTTTTCCCGCAAAGCCAGCTTACCGGGAAAAGGAATCATCTGGCTAACCCCCATTTCCACCATAGTCATGTCTTCGTTATGTAGATTGAAACTGCGTGTGGGCAGGTTTAATAACCCAAAATTGACTGTTGGATCCGGCAAGGAACCCACTTGAGAGGGGATTGCCGCCATCGCTTCAGCACGCGCCTTAATCTCTCCCAAACCGGGATTACCCGCCAAAGCACGCTCAATCGCCAAAGGTAGCGTCATGAAAGTTTCATCAATAGGCTTGGGCTTTGATTCAGCCAAGGCCTCACCCCAACTGACATGAATTGTGCTGGTTGAAGTATGAAATGACAGGCCTGGCGAGAACATCACCAGCAAACATAGTACTGCCATCCACGCCGAACCGATACGGCGCAATAACCAGAGACAACTAACAAACATGGGCTTTTTCCTTTTAAATCGGCAACTACCCAGCCGCAACTTAAAGATATTACAGACCACGAAGACACGAAGTTCACGAAGAAAAACCAAAGAAAAATCTTCGTGTTCTTCGTGTCTTCGTGGTGATATGTCTTAAGTTGATTTCTATGAGGCTGGAATAAT